>JBBRMX010000108.1:0-10889 GCA_038230615.1 Thermomicrobiales bacterium
CTGCGCCATACCGGGCAAGCAGGCACTATGCATCTATGGAAAAGATGCAGATCACGCGCCCCCGATGATCTCCGCAAGGGTGGCGGGGTCCACATTGCCGCCGGAGAGGGTGACACCCACCTTCAACCCGCGCACATCGAGCTTGCCGGTCAGGAGGGCGGCGACGCCAAGTGCGCCCGTCGGTTCCACGAGCATTTTTAGCCGGAACAGCATAAACCGCACCGCGTCGCGCAGGTCGTCGTCACTGACGAGCAGAATATCCTCGACATGCTCCTGCTCGATGGGGAACGTGAGGATGCCGGGGGAGGGGGTAAGCGCACCGTCCGCGATGCTGCGCGGCGGCGTGATGCTGACGCGCTCGCCCTTGCGGAGCGACTGCCATGTGTCGTTGCCAAGTTCCGGCTCCACGCCGAAGATGCGGACCGCAGGCCAGATTTCCCGCGCCGCAAGGCAACTCCCGCCGAGAAACCCGCCCCCGCCTGTGCAGACGAGCAACACATCGAGCGGCGGTGTTTGGTGTCGCATCTCGTAGACGGCGGTGCCTTGCCCCGCAATGATGTACGCATCGTCGTAAGGCGGTACGAGCGTCAGACCGCGCTCTGCTGCGATACCACGTGCGATTGCTTCGCGGTCCTCAGTGTAGCGGTCGTACCGCACGATCTCGGCTCCGTAGCCCGCGGTAGCGGCAACTTTGCTTGCCGGGGCATCGTGTGGCATGACGATCACCGACGGTACACCGAGCAGGTTACCGCTGAGGGCGATCGCCTGTGCATGATTACCGCTGGAAAATGCGATCACGCCGCGCCGTCGTTCGTCGGGCGAGAGTGCGCTCAGGCGGTTGTACGCCCCCCGGAACTTGAACGCCCCCATGCGCTGGAGATTTTCGCACTTCAAATAGACCTCTGCCCCGACCCGCGCATTGAGCGTGCGTGAGGTAATAACGGGCGTGATATGGGCGTGTCCGCGCAGCCGATCCGCTGCCGCCTGCACATCCGCGAACGTCACTGCCGGGGGTGTCGCTGTCTCGGTCGCCATCGTGTCCGTTCCCCTCTGTCGCACCACATCTCGTCGTGCGAGTGCTGCGATACCGCTCGTTCATCAGAAGGCTGATCGTATCAGACGGTTTCGCGCCCGCGCAACACCGAACGATAGCAACTGACGCGGCGATAATCCCGGCACGGCACTTGCATTCTTTGGTGCAGCACGCGAACTATCGCCCGCATGGAGAATCACGCCGCATGAAATCATCCTCCTCCCTCCCCGGTGCGACCGATACATTTCTCGCCGCCATCTCGCACTCTCAGTGTGCGGCATGGCTTGTCCCAACACCACCCGACCCACGGTGCGAGGCAATCGTCGTTATTCCGGTGCGCGATGAGGCGGCACATCTCCCCGCCACTCTTCGCGCCCTCGCACACCAGCGCGACTGCGACGGACGCCCCCTCGACCACCGCCGGTACGAAATTATCGTGCTGGCGAACAACTGCCGCGATGATTCCGCCGGGGTCGTACGGCAGGTTGCCTGCATGTATCCCGCGCTGCCGCTACATGTGGCGGAGATGACTCTGCACGCGCCGCACGCGCATGTGGGTCGAGCGCGGCGGTTGCTCATGGACGAAGCGTGTGCTCGCTTGCGTGCGGTTGGTCGCCCACACGGGGTCATTTGCTCCACCGACGGTGACACGCGAGTTGCTCCAACGTGGATCGCGGAGACACTGCGGGCAGTGCGGCAAGGCGCGGACGCGGTCGGCGGGCGCATCGTCACCGACCGGCACGCCCGCGCCGCCTTCCCGCCACATCTACGGATGCACTATCTGCGCGATATTGGCTATCAATATCTTGCCACCGAATTGGAAGCCCGCATCGCGCCCGATCCCGCAGACCCGTGGCCCCGCCACTACCAGCACACGGGTGCGAGTTTCGCTGTTACCGCCGCAATGTATCGCCGCGTCGGGGGGCTGCCGGACGTCCCGGTGCAGGAAGATATTGCGCTCCATCGTGCGCTTGTGCGGGCGGATGCGCGGTTCCGGCACGATCCGGCGGTGCGCGTCGTCACATCGGCGCGGCGGTTCGGGCGGGCGGCGGGCGGCATGGCAACGCAACTGGATATCTGGGCGCAAGAAGGCGCACACGCCGTCCGGTACGTCACTGCACCAACCGCAATAGCACAGCGGGCGCGGCACTATCACCAACTGCGCGGTGTATGGCGTGCATATCGCTCCGGGTATGCGCCGACGCAGGACGAGATCGCCGCGCTCGCCCGCACGCTCGGTGCGGATTGCGGGTGGTTGTGGCGGGTCGTCCGGCGGGGCGAACCGCTCGGAATGCTGCATGAGCAGATCATCGCGCATCAGCGCGAGCGCGGCACATTCCCCACCGGACAGATCGAGATCACTGCCGCCATCTGCGATTTGCGACGACGGCTTACGGCGTTGCGTCGTGCTGATGTGTTAATCCCGTTCCCACAAGTCGAGCCGGTAATGGTCGGTGCGCTGCCCGACGCGATGCTGCAAACCGGTTCCTTCGCACTCTCGAAAGAGTTCGTGGACCGCATCACCGCTGAGCGTCCCATCAGGCAAGAACGGCGTCCAGTGGACGAGGAGCAAATGCCCGCCGCGCGTGAGGTGCGCCAGCATCCACGCCCGCGCCCGTACGAGATCGTCCAGTGAGAGATAATAGCCGACCTCACTCATGACGATAAGATCGTACCGAGCGTCCGGTAGGTCGTGTGGTACCGCAATCTGCGCGAACGCGACGTGGGATAGGGCGGCGCACCGCACTTGCGCCCGCGCAATGGCGGTCGGGGCGTAGTCTACTGCAAGCAGGGCATCGCATCGCGCCGCCAGTTGTGCCGTGAAAACGCCGATACTGCACCCGATCTCGAACCCACTGCGATAGCGGGCGGCGGGCAAGGCGGCAAGGGAGGCGGCATATTTCTCGCGTTCGTAGTCGCTCGTTTCGTATGCCCACGGGTCGGGATTGGCGCGATAGTACGCCTCAAAGTAGTCGGCGGGTGGCGACATACCCGCTTTGATAGCAGCGGGTAGCGATGTGCGGGGTCCGGCGGTCATTGGGCATCCTCCAGATAGATCTCGTATGGACGCTCGAACCGCTCACGTATCTCCGGCGACATCACGAAGCCGCCGGGGTCGTCGGGGATGAGCGGGCTCATCTGCGAGCGGTGCGCCGCGATTGCCGCCCGTTTCTGCGGCAACATTGCCGCGATGTCGAGCCGCCACGCCGTCATTTCGCCGTGTCGCGGCAGGTGCGCCGCGTCTTGATGCTCCCACACCCAGATGGGGTACTCGATGATGCGTGGCGGGCGGGGCAGATCGCGCACGGCGGCGCGGACAATCTCCCACACGGCGCGGTGATCGCAGTGGAAATCGCGCCGCCACGGAACAAGCAGTGTCTCGGTCTGCCACCCCGCGAGATGCGCCGCTACTAGGCGCACTGCCTGCCCGAAACCTGCTGCACCCTCCCCCGGCACTTCGCTGTCGGTCAGCCGCAGGAAGATGCGGCACGTCGGCACGACACCGAGGATGTCGAGGGCAGCGTGTGCTTCGCGTTCGCGCAGCGTACGGAGCGTGTCGGCAGGATAGAGACGGCTGCGGGGATGGGAGCGCGTACCGTCGCTGGCAAACAGCACCGAAACCGCCGCACCCATCGCCCGGAGCAGCGCAATCGCCCCGCCGCAGCCGAGCGATTCATCGTCCTCGTGTGGCGCGATCACAGTCGCGCGTCCCCACGCCGCCAGCACCGACGGCGGCAGGAGTGGCAATGCATCGGGATCGAGGAGCGGCGACGATACACGGTATGCGTTCGCCGCTGCGGGCGGTGTCGTGGCGGTTTCGCTCATTTCCCGCCCTCATCGTTGGTAGGTCGCCACGACGCGAGGGCATACCGCCCCGCCTCTGCGAGGGCGGCATCGGGTGCGGGCTGACGCAAATACAGGGTGAGATCGCGTACGATTCGCTCGACGGGCCACGGCGCGATCATCCCTCGCGCCCCGACTGCCTGCTCCGCCATCCGCATTGTCTCAAGACAAACACGCTCGATCACAGTGCGCGTCATATTGGCGTACGCAACAATCTGTGCAGTGTCACTGGCGGGGTCGTCGTTGACCGCCGCCGCATTTTCGAGCCAGATGCGCCCCGTCTCCACCGCGATTGCCATGTCCGCAACCCGTACGCGCTGGTACGGATCGTCGGTGCGGGAGAGGCTGTGCAAATAGGCGCGGGTCGCGTCGTAGAGCGCACGCGCCCCGCCAAGTTGCACCGCCGCGAAGCGGATCGCGCCGCCCGACAACCACGGCTGGCGTGTGTAATCTCCCGGTACGCCGAGCATCGCGTGGTCGCGTACCTCAACGCCGGTGAAATCCACGCGATAACTGACGGACGACCGCATCCCGGAGACTTGCCACCACGACGGGTCCGCTGTTGTCTGTACCTCGTCCATCGGCACGATGCACATCTGCCAGCCACCGTCCGGCATTTTGCCACTGGCGAAGGCGCGGGTAACATAGCCGCAGCCGGAGGAAAATGTTTTTGCCCCTACAAGACGGTATTGCCCACCGCCGAGTGGGTGGATGTGAACACCGTCGCCTGCTTCAGTGTTCCAGACGCCGAAGAGATGCCCGCGCCGCGCATCGGCGGCATACGCTGCGATCTGCTCCGGCGTGCCGAACTGCTGGATGAGTTGGAGCGCGTTGACATGCCCCTCGTAGACCCGCCCCATCGCCAGATTACCGCGTCCCATCTCGGTGAGGACGCGCAGCAGCGGCGCGGTGCCGCCCGGTTCGCTGCCGAAACCAAGTCCGCCGTGTTGCCGCTGCAACGGGATCGCCAGCAGCCCCGCCGCCGCGATACGGGCGAAATCTTCGGCGGGAAATGCCCCGGCGCGGTCGAGGGCGGCGGCGTGTGTCTGCGCGATCTCCGCAATCGCGGCGGCGCGGCGGACGGCTTCTGCGGCGTCACCCGGAGTGTCTGCGGCGAACGATACGGGCGGTTCGGGTGGCGAGAGGAGGGATGCGGTCATGGGGTCGCCTGCTTTCTCAAGGGTGTAGTGGGATAGAAAAGAGCCGGGTGTTGCGTCATTTGCCGGGGATCGCGGCGGGAGGTTTCGGGGCGGGGGGCCAACTCTGCCCCTCGTAACTCGGCGTAATGGTGATGCGTCCGCTTTCTTCGCGCACTGCAAAGGTTCGCAGCGACGCCGACGCGGGGCCGTGAATCGGGTGTCCGTCGGTGAGATCGAAGACTGATTGATGCCACGGGCATTCCACGGTGCAGCCGTCGAACATGCCTTCATCGAGCGGGCCGCCCGCGTGCGGACACCACGCCTCTACCGCGAAGACTGCGCCGCCGTGCCGCACAAGCAACACCGGCACGCGCTCCACCTCGACGACCGTATGCTGCCCCTCGGCGAGTGCGGTGCTTGCGAGCACATCGCGGAAGCCTTCCGGTGGCTTCGGATAAAGCGTGAACGGCACATTGACACCGAGGTTGAACACCATCTCGCCACCGAGCGCACCGCCGAGCATCAACACACCAAGCCCCGCGAACCCGAACAGACGTCCGCCTGCGCGGTTGCCCGCTTTGCGAGCCGCAACTGATGCGCCGTACAGCCCGATTGCGGTGAGATTGACCAGCCAGTGTGCCATACCGACGCGGCGCGGGTGGTCGTAGGTATCTACCCAATCCGCGATGCCTGCCCACGCGACCGGGGGAACGCTCGCCAGACCGAACACGACGGCGGCATCCGCGCCCGCGCTCCACTTGCTCGGTGCATCGCCAGTACCCGCCTTCGCATCGAGCAGATCGAGCACTGCGCTCGTTGTCCACGCCCCGATAGGCACGGCGACAAGGGCGGGATGGACGCGGTGTCGGATAGGCGTCCCATTCAGGGCGTCCTTCGCTGCGTGTGCCACCGCACTGGAGCGAAAGAGGCGATGGATGATCTGTTGGAGCGGCTCCGCGACAGCATCGAGCCACGCGAACTGGTCATTTTCGAGCGGTGCACTGAGCGTTGTTGCTTGTTTCGTTGCCATCGCTGGCGTCCTCTCCACTCATTGATACGATAACGGGTCGGCATATCGTGCCATGTCCCCCACTATGGCAAATGAGATGCCAGCGGCACGCCGCCGTGCGGTCGCTACTCGATAGCCGCCCGCAACCGGCGAAGATCGAGCGGAATGCCCGCAATGAGCAAATAGACTGCATCGGCGGCGGCGGCGAGGCGGGCATTCGCGCGACCGAGTGCATCGCGGTATGCCCGACCGAGTGCGTACGGCGGCACGATCCCCATGCCGACCTCGTTCGACACGACGATGAGCGTGCTTTCGCATCCCGCTGCAAACCGGATCAACCCATCAACCTCTGCCGTAGCGTGTGCCTCGATTGCGTCTGCGGAAAGATCGGGATCCGTAAAAGCGGGCGTGGAGAGCAGCAATGTCAGGCAATCGAGCAGCACGACGGGCTGCACGGCTGCCCGTTCGCGCAGCACATCCCCCGCCCGCAGCGGTGCTTCGAGCGTCTCCCACGCGGCGGGGCGGTCGGCGCGGTGCTGTACGACCCGCGCCGCCATCTCGTCATCGGTGATCGTGGCGGTAGCGACATAAAGCACGCTCTCGCCGCCTCGCTGCGCCAGTTGTTCCGCGAACTTGCTCTTGCCGCTCCGCGCCCCGCCAAGTACCAGCACAATCTTTCCCATACTTCCCCCTTACTACTCTTTTCGCGTTTTGGCGTCTTCGTCTCTTCTTTCGTTGTCAGCTCATCGCGGCGACAGCGGCGAGGAAGGCGGCGGTTTCGGCGCACTCGCAGACGGCACCGTAGACATCGCCTGTCGCTCCACCGAGACGGCGTACGGCGAACAGCGCAATTGCCCCACCGCCGATGATCGCACCTGCAATGAGCGGCACCGACCCCGCTCGCAGCACGACCGCTGCGGGGACAATGCCGAAAACCGCCGCCAGCACGAGGGCAGGAGGGCGCACCTGCGCCTTCACCCCGCCGCCAAGCCCCGCCGTACCTCGTGCCGCCGGGAGCAGCACAACTGCTGCCGCCATGACACATCGTGCCAGCGCGGGGACGCAGAGCAGCACCCACGGACGTGATGCGCCGGTCAGGGCGGCGACCGCGGCGGCTTTCGTGCCGAGCAGCAGTACGACACCCACCACTCCAAATGCGCCTGCACGCGGGTCGCGGGCGATTTCGAGACGTTGCGCGGGCGTGCGCGGGGCAAACGCGGCGTCGCACACATCGAGCAGCCCATCCAGATGGAGAAAGCCCGTCAGAATCGCCAGAATCGCCAACAGCGGGAAGGCAGTCGCAAACAGGGGCAGCGCGGTGGAGCGCAGACCCATATCGAGCAGTGCGAGAACGCCCCCAAGGACGTACCCGACCGCCGGATACCACCCGACCGCCGCGCCCGTCTCGCTCCCCGTTGGCGCACGCCGCAGCGAGATCGGAAGGACGGTGAGAAATTGGAGCGCGACCAGCAGCGGCACGTTCGGACCCCTTCGCAGTGTACACAATAAATAGACGGGTGTTTACGCTTGGCACACGGTATGAGAGAATAAACCCGGAGAAAGGTCGGGGAAACACGGATGGGCATCGGACATATGCCAGAAATCCAAGACGCCCAGAGTGTACGGGACGCGCACGGCGTCCGGCTGTCGGATGCTGCGTTCGACCTGCTGCCCGTGGGCATCGCGCTCATAGATGCGCACGACTTTCGTATTATCGCCGCAAATCGCGCCGCGTCTGCACTTCCGGGCGCACCGTGGCGTGATGGAGAGGTCGTCGGGTGGCGGCTGTGGGATCTGCCGCGCCATCCGCAGATCACGCGCTTTATTGCTGCGTGCCGCCGCGCCCGCAAGACTGGCATTGCCGTTGTCGAGGCGGGCGCACCGATAGGCGATTCCGACGATCCGTGTTTCTGGAATATTTCGATTGTTCCCGTGCGCGGGGCGGATGGCGCGGTCGCGCAGTTGCTCCTGACGATCACCGATGTGACCGAGGAGACGCAACTGCGCGAGACCCTCCGCACTACCAACCGCGATCTGCAACGGCAAAACGACGAACTGACCGCCCTCAGCCACTTGGCGGTGGAGACGAGCACCGCGCAGGATTTCGTCGCGCTCGCACGGCGTGTGCTGACAATGCTGCTCGAAGTTTTCCAGTTGTCGCACGGAGGCGTGGCGGTCATCGAGGAATCCGGCAACATCGCAAATGTCGTCAGCCACGCGGCGGGAATCTGGGGCCAGACCCAACGCCCCGCCACCAGCCCGACCTTCGACATGCTGCGGCGGCGGAACGTGCCAATTGTGGTGAACGATATCGCAACGCTGCCGCCGGAGTTGCACGGGCGCGGGGCGACCGCGCTGTTTCATGTATATTCGCTGCTGATCGTGCCGATCAGTGTGCGCGGCGTCCTGATCGGCTCGCTGACACTCGAAGCGACGGACGCACCGCACGAATTCACTGCGAACGAGGTGTCGCTGACGAACCGTGTGGCGGGGCTGCTCTCCGTGGCGGTGCAGAATGCGCGGCAGGCGGCGGAGTTGCGCCAGCGTGCGGACGAACTCGAAGCCCTCAATGCGATGGGGCGGGCTGCGAGCGCGTCGCTCGATCTTGCGGTCGTGCTCGATCATGTGCTGACCTCGCTGTACACGGTGGTGCAGTTCGACCGCGCCTCGGTCTGTGTCGTGGAGGGGGACGGCAAGTATCTGCGTGTCGTCAGTGACACCGCCGATGCCGACAGCCAGACCGGGCAACGCATCCCGGTGACGGGAAGCCTGCGCGGGTATGTGTTCAGCGCATGTCTGCCACTCTATCTGGGAGATAGCCGCCACGATGTCCTGCCTGTCGCGCCACGATTGCCGCGCGAAGCGTACCCAACGAATATCGTGCTCGTGCCGCTGGTCGTCTCCGACCGGGCGATTGGCGTGCTGTCGGTTATGAGCGATGTTGCAAACGCCATCGCGCCGGACGACGCTTTCCGCATCCAGCGGGTGGCAGCGCAGGTCGCAATCGCGGTAGCGAACGCGCAATTGTACGCGCAAGTCGAGCAACGGCTGGGAGAATTGCGCCTGCTCAATGCCGATCTTGCCGAGGCGAACCGGCACAAGAGCGTCTTTCTTGCGACGATGAGCCACGAACTCCGCACGCCGCTCAATGCGATCATCGGTTTTTCGGAGTTGCTCTCGGACGGCGTTATCAGTGAACCCGACGATTGCAAACAGGCATTCTACGACATCCGGCATAGCGGCGAACATCTGCTGACGCTCATCAATGATGTGCTCGATCTCGTCAAAGTCGAGGCGGGACAAATGGCGGTCAAGATGAAAGCCGTCTCGCTGCGGGATGAATTGTCGAGTGTGCAGCGGGTCATGCAGGCACTGTTCGGGCAGCGGGGCCAGACATTTCTGGTTGATTTGCCGGACACCCTCCCGGCGGTGTGGGCAGATTGTGACCGGTTGCGGCAAGTCGTGCTCAATCTGCTCTCAAATGCGAACAAGTTCACGCCCGATTACGGCACGGTCACTCTGGGGGCGCGGGAGACAGACGCGAACACCGTAAAAATCACGGTGCAAGATACCGGCATCGGCATCGCGCCGGAAGACGCCGCCCTCGTCTGGCAGGAGTTCCGGCAACTGGACGCCGCGATGAGCCGCAAGTACGAGGGCACCGGACTTGGGCTTGCCCTCGTCAAGCGTATGGTGGAACTGATGGGCGGCAAGGTCTGGTTCGAGAGTGCGCCGGGGCGCGGAACGACATTCTTCGTCACGCTCTCGGTCGCGCCGTCTGTGGTCGAGACGGTGGCGAGCACCGACGCGGGAGCCGTCGCCTGATGCCTCGCTTCCAACCCCCAGTTGCGCAGCCGGGCGAACTCCGCGACCACAAAGCACGGCTTGTCGAGACCGCCCGCTGCACCGAGCAACCGCCGCCGGAACTTGTACAGGCAGCGGCGGAGTTCAATGCGGGGCAGTATTTCGCCTGCCACGAAACGCTGGAACATGCGTGGCTGCACGAGCCGGGATACATCCGCGTGCTGTGGCAGGGAATTATTCAGGTCTCGGTCGCGTGCCTGCATATTACGCGCGGCAATGGCGAGGGGGCGCGAAAAATCTGGACCGCCGCACTGCTCAATCTCGCGCCATTTCCGTCGCGCTGCCACGGTGTTGATGTCGCGGCATTACGGACCGGGACACAGCGATGCCTCGATACGATTCTCGCGCTTGGTGACGGCGGCGCGGCGCAATTCGACCGCACCCTGTTTCCGCATATTGACCTGTCCGAAAGGACGGGTTGACTTTGGGCGTTCCCGTGCTATTCTGGCTTCAGCGATGCACTATGCGGCATTGCACATACCGGCATATAGCGATGTCACAAACGGCGAGAGGAGGTTTCCCGATGGCGAATCACTGGATGATCGGTTCTCAATTCCCATTCCATCGGAGGAGCATCCCCCGCAGCGAGACGCGATAACGCGCCGCTGCACGAAGACCGGCACCACGCCGGCGGCTCCCCAAATGGGTGGAGCCGCCGGTTTTTGTTTTGCCCGAATGCGGTGCAGCAGGGCAGGAGTGAAAGGGTCTGGACGATGGCACGACGGGACGACTGGACGGGAACAGAGATAACGATGACAGTGCGCTTCCGGCGCAAGGCACGGACGGAGTACGGTACATAAGCGGCGATGCGGGCACCCCGCATCGCCCGGAGCGAAAAGGTGGTGCAGCAATGTTTGCATATGGCGATGGAGATTTCATACTTGCCCGGTTGCACATCGAGGAACGGTTGCAGGAAGCAGGACGGGAGCGGTTGATCGGGGAATCGCGGCGGGCGCGGCGTCAGAAATGGCTGCTGGCGATGCACGTCGGTCGGGCAGTC
>JBBRMX010000109.1:0-10825 GCA_038230615.1 Thermomicrobiales bacterium
AAAGAGGCGAGCAGCGCGGTGCCATTCTCCTTGCATCGCGGCGATCTGCGCGAGGCGGTCGAAGCAGTCCCCGGTACCGGTCGTGTGTCGGATCGTTCGCCAGTGACGCATACTGTCACAATAGTGCATCTCGGCAACGGTGTACTCCCCCTGTGTGCGGGCAACATCGCCGACACCCATGAGCGCGAATGCCTGTTCGCGGGTGTCCCCCGCCGAGACCGCGGCGATGCGCCCTTCTTCGTAGTGTGTCAGTGCGGCGGTAATGTCTCCGCCTGCGAGCAGAATATCGCCGAGGCGATTGAGCGCGATCGCGCAACCGCGAGTGTCCCCGATGCGGCGGCGCAGCATGAGACTTTCGTTGAGCATTTCTATGGCACGTTCGGATTCGCCTCGAAAGTGGAGCGTGACGGCGAAATTCGCCAGCGCGAGTGCGGTACCGTAGGTGTCGCCAAGGCTGCGATGGATTGCAAGGCTCTCGTCGAAGCGTTGCGCCGCGAGCAAATAGTCGCCTTGGTCGCGGGCAATTGTGCCGAGGTTATTGAGCGAGGTACCGACGCCCCATTGCTGGTTTAAGGCGCGGCGTAGGGTGAGTGCTTCGGTGTGCATCGCGGTGGCACGGGCATATTCGCCTCGCTCGGTGGCGAGAATGCCGAGCGCGTTAAGTGCGTCCGCGATGCCGATCTGGTCTGCGAGTGCACCGTAAAGGGGCAGGCTTTCCTCGTGGAGGTCGGCGGCGCGGGTGTAATCTGCCTGACGATATGCCAGCATCCCCGCACCGGTGAGCGCACGGGCGCGGACGCGAGGCGGGGTGAGGGTGCCAGTTGCGTCGTCCAGCGACAAAAAGATATCGAACCAGCGGCGACCTTCCGTGAGATGCCCGCTTGCCTGCCAGAAACGCCACAATGCGCCCGCCATCTGTAACCCGTAGCTCGCGTTGCCATCGGCATGGGACCGCCGGAGCACCGCCCGCAAGTTGTCGTGCTCGACCGTCAGTTGTGCGAACAGCACTTCCGTCTCGGAGCCTGCGGAATTGCTTGCGCCCTCTGCAAGCGCGAGGAAATAGGCAGCATGAGCGTGTCGCAGCGATTCCGCTTCACCCGATCCAGTGAGTAGTTCGCGGGCAAACTCCCGGATCGTGCCGAGCATCCCGAAGCGCGGTTCGCCCTCTGCGCCATCGGCCGCCCGTACGAGGCTCGCATCCACGAGCGCAGTTAGCCCATCCAGCGCAGTCATCTCGTCCGATGCGCCGACCGTTACAGCGGCATCGAGCGTCCAGCCACCCCAGAAGACGGACATACGCCGGAAAAGCGATTGCGCAGTCGCATCGAGCAGATAATAACTCCACGCAATGGCGTCCCGCATTGTCCGCTGTCGGGCGGGGGCATCATTTCTGCCGTCGGACAGCATGTGCAATGTCGCGCCGTCTTGCGTCCCGTCGAGCCGTGCCAAGAGTGCAGACGGTGTGAAGAGCCGGATACGGGCGGCAGCGAGTTCGATTGCTAGCGGCAACCCGTCCAGCCTCGCACAAATCGCGGCGACTGCAGCGGCATTCTCCAATGTCAACTGGAAACCGGGGCGTACTGCGGTCGCACTCTGACAGAAGAGTGCGGCAGCGGGGATCGCGGCAAATGCAGTAAGATCAGTGACATCGAGGGCGGGAAGTGCTAACGGGGCGACCGCGTATTCCTGTTCCCCGATGACACGAAGCGCAGCGCGGCTGGTGACAAGGATCGCCATGTGCGGGCAACTGGCAAGCAACCCCGATACTTCGGGTGCTTCACTGCGTAAATGCTCGAAATTGTCCAGCACCAGCAATATGCGGCGGTCGTGGATGAAGTGCCGGACGCGCTCCCGCGGCGATTGCCCTGCTACCTCTTGGATACCGAGACTCTGCGCGATGACGAACAGGAGCAGATCAGCATCGCGCACCGCTCCGAGGGAGACGAAGTAGACGCCATCGGCAAAATCAGGACGGGCTGCGGTTGCGGTCGCCAGTGCGAGGCGCGTTTTGCCTACTCCGCCCGCTCCAACGAGCGTCACGATGCGTGTCTGTCTGTTTTGCAGCAATACGATGACTGCCCGCACATCATCGTCGCGCCCGATGAGCGGTGTCATGGCTGCGGGCAAATTGTCGGAAGCGAGCGACCTTGGGAGTGCTGACGGAACGATTGTGTCTGAGGGAGGTGAGACCGTCACATATTGCCCCGGGGTTCGCCCGCGTGCGACCGCATCGAGTGCGGCGCGTTCGGCCGGGGAAAGCGCGAGCGCATCAGCGAGGAGGCGAAAGGTCTCCTGCTGGGGTTTACGCTTGATGCCGCGTTCGAGGTCGCTAATTGTGCGCCAACTGAGGGTGGCACGCTCCGCGAGTTCTTCCTGTGACAGCCCTGCAGCACGCCGTAGACGACGTAATGCGTCACCGAATGCGGGCGGCGTCTGCGCGGTCTGGGGGGCGGCGGTACGAATCGGTTGCTCGGTCACGGTCGCTCCGATGATATGACAGTGTGCAGATATATGAAGAACCGCCGCACGTATTATGTCACCTGCCTGTATCCGCGACAAGAGTTGCCGACAAAGTTTCTCACAATATATGCGCGGTCTCGATGCATTCGCGTGCCGATGCATCGCGCAGTAGGGTCGCACCGTTGTCTATAGTCTTTCGCATCTTTCCGCACTTTGTGTAGGTATTTGTGTAGGTTGTGCATCGTTGGGGGCTGTGTCGGCGTATACGATAGCACCATGACGAAGCGGGGTTAGCCCGCACGGAGAAACAGCCACATGGAGGTGTGCGATGGGAGCGATACGGGCGGGTGTGCAGGCAGCGGTTGTACTGATGTTGGTGCTGGCAGGTGTACTGACGACGACGGGTGCACCGGCGGCGGCATACGGCATCTATGCGGATCCGCAGGGGCGGTTTGCGATTGCGGTTGGCGACGGCTGGACTCAGCAGCGGCCGGATACACGCGGGGTGGTCGCGCTCTGGTCTATTGACGGCGGCAATGCGATCTTCAATGTCGTGAACGAGAAAATCCCGTACGGCACGAGCAGTGTGGATTACGCGCAGGCAAATATCGCCGGTGTCTCGACTTTCAGCGGATACAAGGAACTGCGCCGCGACTACATTACCTGCGCCGATCAGCAAGCACCGCTGCTCGATTACACCGTAATCGCAGATGGTGGACAGTTGCAGCGCATTCAGCAGGTCTTCGTGACCAAGGGGAATGATGGCTGGGTACTGACCTTCCGCAGCAAAGTGACCGATCAGGGCGTCTACGATGATCAGGTCAGTGCGATGGTTTACACCTTCTCGATCTGACACGTATCGGCTCGCGGGTTGGTAGGGTTGAACACGCTATGCGCCGATCTACTCTGTACACGTTGCAAAAGCGGGATGGCTACAATGCCGCCCCGCTTTTGCATGTGCAGATCAGATATGATGCCCCAGTGAACGCTCGTTGGGCAGGAATAGTTCGTTATACAGATCAACCGCGCCCCGGTCGGTGAGGGAAGCGAGATAGAAGGCGGCGACGCGCTCGTGTGGCATTTCGGTGGAGATGCGTGACCGCCAGATACGTGGCAGGAGGCGGGATTCGGTACTGAGGGCGCGGAAGAGTTGTTCGACGACGAACCTCGCCTTGTGTGCCTGCCGCGCAATGACTGGGCCGCGATACACGGTGTCGAGCAGGAACCCGATCAACTGCGCGATGTCTGCGCCGGTAGCGTCGCTGAAGTTCAGGAGCGGGGAATCGGCATCGCGGACGGCATCGAGGGAGAGGATGCCATGTGCGGCGGCATGGGCAAGGGACGTGCGTTGGGCATCACCGATGAGCGCGTTAATCATATGCCGCCGGATGCGCCGCACGAACAATTCTTCGCGCCCGGTTGTAGTCGGCATCTCATCACGAGCCTTCGCCTCGCTCTGTAACCAAATGTGGCAATCGTGCGCCGTTGCCCACGCATCAACGTGGGTGAGGTCAAGCAAGCGCGATTCGATCGCGTCCTGTACATCGTGCGTCGCGTAGGCGATAACATCTGCGAGATTGCACACTTGCGCTTCGAGCGACGGTTGCGCAGTGCGGAGATACTCACCGCCCGTTACGGGCTGGTCGAAGGGCGTCTGGTGGCGAGCGATTCCTTCGCGGCACGCCCATGTGAGGTCGAGACCGGGGTAATCGGGGTAATTCATTTCGATCTCTTCCACCACAACGAGGCTGTGCTGGTTGCTGTCCCACCCGCCCCGGTCTGCAAGCAAGGCATTGAGTGCGGTCTCGCCGGTATGCCCGAACGGGGTATGACCGAGATCGTGTCCGAGGCATATTGCTTCGGTAAGCGGTTCGGACAGTTCGAGCAGTGTCGTGAGCGCACGGCCGATCTGGGCGGTTTCGAGCGTGTGTGTCAAGCGTGTGCGGAAGAAATCGCCTTCCGAGACAACCATAACCTGTGTTTTGTGTTGCAGACGGCGGAATGCGTCGGCGTGGATGATTCGGTCGCGGTCGTGCGCGAAGGGAGAACGCGGGTCATCAGAGATGTGTGCGGCTGAGTGTCGCCGGTCGGTATATGGCGTGTCTTCGGGAGTCCGCAAATGGGCAAGCGTTGCCGGTGGTTCGTGCTCCATACCGCCCCCGTTGTCTCTTGCTCACACCTCGCCATGTGTGATTACGAACCGCGAACCATCTCCATGCTCTTTGCGCGGTTGCTCCGCAATTTCCGTGCGCCGAGACCATGGATGTAACAGGCATGGTGCAGTTTCTCGTGCAGCGGAATACCGGTTGCGGCGACATCCCAGTGCGCCAACACACAACCGTTGACGACGCGAATGCCACGGGTACGATAAATGGCCCGCTCGGAGTCGTCGAATCCATTGATGACTGGCCCGAACATGCGCCAGAGAATCGGAGTACCCGCCTCGCTCATGTCGTCTGCGAGCATCTGCGCGAGATGGCTCGGCAGAAATGAAATAACGCACTCGATGTTCTCCGGGACCGCCGAGAGCGATGGGTAGGCGCGGTCCCCTGCGACAACGGGGCGGTCGGGGCAGACGGCGACTACATCAAGCCCCCACTCGTGACGCATCACCGTGTACGCTTTGTATGCCTCATAGGCCGGCTTGCGGAGGACGGTATAGAAGGGCTGATCGGCACCGCGATCAGGGGCGGTCGGGTCTTCGTGTGTATCGTCGGGGCCGTATTCCCTGCCGAGGGCATAAACGGCGTAGCGCATTGTAGTAGTTAGTCCGTCTCGGATTTCCATATCACCCTGTTTCTGGTGCGGAGGCAAATACGTCAAGGTGCTGGTGAGAGTGTACCATGCAGGCTGGGAAAGTGATGAGCAATACATCGCGTATCACAAACTGCTTCCTTCGTCCCTCCCTGCTATACTGACCGCGAGAGATCGCACGTGATAGGGGAGGACAAACGCATGGTGCAACTGGCGACACGTATGAACCGTTTGGGAACCGAAACGGCGTTTGAGGTGCTGGCGAAAGCGCGGGCATTGGAAGCGCAAGGTAAACACATTATCCATCTCGAAATCGGTGAGCCGGATTTCGACACGCCCGCACACATCGTTGCGGCGGCAAAGACTGCACTAGACGAGGGATACACGCACTACGGCCCTGCCGCCGGACTGCCGGAGCTGCGTACCGCTATCGCACACGATATCAGCACGAGCCGTGGTATCGCAGTGGACGCCGACCAAGTCGTCGTCACGCCCGGTGGCAAGCCGATCATTTTCTTCCCTATTCTCGCATTGTGCGAAGAAGGGGACGAGGTGATTTATCCGAATCCCGGTTTCCCGATCTATGAGAGCATGATTGATTTCACCGGGGCAACTGCGGTGCCGTTGCCTCTTGTGGAAGAAAAGGGATTCGCATTCAGCATCGAAGACCTCGTGGCGCGCATCACACCGCGTACGAAGTTGCTTATCCTCAACTCTCCCGCCAACCCGACGGGTGGTGTCATCCCCCGCGAAGACCTCGTGGAGATCGCAAAACTGGCGGTGCAGCACGATTTTTGGGTGCTATCGGACGAGATCTACTGCCGGTTGCTCTACGAAGGCGAGCATTACTCGATTGCCGCCGAGCCGGGTATGGCGGAGCGTACCATCATCCTCGATGGCTTCTCTAAAACGTACGCGATGACGGGCTGGCGGATGGGTTACGGTGTGATGCCGCATAGCCTCGCGCCGAGCATCACCAAACTGATGGTGAACAGCAATTCCTGCACGTCGTCGTTCTCGCAACGGGCGGGGCTTGCCGCCATTACTGGTCCGCAAGACGCGGTCGAGGCAATGAAAGCGGAGTTCAAGCAGCGGCGCGATGCCGTCGTTGCGGGGCTGAATGCGATCCCCGGTGTGCGCTGCGAACTGCCGAAGGGCGCATTTTATGCGTTCCCGAACATCACTGGCACAGGGCTTGGTGAGCGCGAGATGGCGGACCGATTGCTCGCCGAGGCGGGTGTTGCCACGCTTGCCGGTACATCGTTCGGCAAGTACGGCGCGGGGTATCTACGGCTTTCGTATGCGAACTCAATGGAGAATCTCAACGAGGCCGTACGCCGCATCGGGCAGTTCGTCGGGTCGCTGAGGTAATCATCGGTGGCAAGTGGGGCGTCATGCATATACGTGATGCACGACGCCCCACTAATTTTCAGAATGTCAATTCCCGCTGGCTTTCAATCTTCGCGTCGTCCAGCGTCATACCGAGACCGATCTGCGTTGGCAGGGGAATATAGCCGTGTTCCGGCACCACAGGATATTTTAGGAAAAACTGATGCACGGTATTCCACTTGATGAGATATTCCAGAATTGGGCAGTTCGCCACGGGTTGCGCGTACAAGAAATTTGCCGTCGCAGGAGTGGAATGCCCGTGTGGGATCAATTCCACATCGTAGATCGTCGCAAGCGCGGCGATCTTGAGCATCTCGGTGATGCCGCCCGCCCAGTAAATGTCCGGCTGATAAACATGCATCGCCTTCGCTTGCATCAGTTGGTGGATGCCCCACCGCGTGTATTCGTGCTCCGCGCCGGAGACTGCGATACCGTGCGGCATACGTGCGGTGATTTCGGCGTACGACAGTATCTTGTCAGCGAGCACTGGCTCCTCGATCCAGCGGGGGCGGAACTCCGCCAATCGCTCCGCCATCATCAGTGTGTACGGCACATTCCACGAACTCCACGCATCGAGCATGATGTCAACGTCCGGCCCGACCGCCTCGCGCAGTGCCCGCACCATCGCAATGTTGCGCTCTACACCCGCCTTGCCGTCGGTCGGACCGTCGCGGAAAAACCATTTGGTCGCCGTCCAGCCATCTTTGGCGAACTGTGACGCCCGCTCCCATACTCGCTCCGGCTCAATTGAATAGCCGAGGGCGGAGGCATACGCAGGCAATGTGTCGCGGGTGGGACCACCGAGCAGCACATAGACCGGCACGTTCGCCCATGTACCTTTGAGATCCCACAGCGCACAGTCTACCGCGCTGATCGCCAGCATTTCGACGCCTTTGCGTCCGTGAATTGCGGCGCGGTACAGAATATCCCAGAGTCGTTCGATAGCCAGCGGGTCTTGCCCGACGAGCAACTGCGCGTACTGCTGCTGAATGAATATCGCCTGTTCCTTCGTAATCGGGCCACCAGTGCCGCTAATGCCCGCGTCCGTCTCGATATGCACGAAGGTGGACTGCATCCGGTATTTGCCTTCGCTGGCTGGCTCCAGCCATCCCGCGCCTTGCGCCTTGAATTCCGGGTAGACATCTACGGGGCGTATCAGCCGCTCTTCCCAGAAGGTGCCAGGAAAGTCCATCGTTCCGTGATATTCCACGCACCGCACTGCTGTAATCCGCATCGTGTTTTCCTCTCTCTAGTTACTGTGGTTCAACGCGAGGAGCATACCGCGAGCACAAAGCCTGCGCTACCGGCTCGGAGGCGGCAGACTCGGGTTGTGTTTGCTTATTCTTGTAATATAAACCATTTATATATTTTGTTCGTATCTTAGTGATTGGATTACGATCATACTGCCGTATGGCTTTACGTGGCATTGTTAGTTACACTTTTTCACGCCGGAAGGGGGTCGTGTTAGTTCGCTGGCGGTCGCGCATTGGCACTTCGATGTGGAAACAGTAGGAGGATCTCCAATGGGTCGAAGATTTCGTGTCTCCAGTATTGCGGCACTTTTGAGCGCATTGTTGCTCGCATTTTAATCCCCTCCACCGCATTCGCGCAGGTGTCGCTTGGCACTGGGGGCGTCTCGGTGAACATCGGTGGGTCGGGTGGTACATCGGTCGGAGTCAGTGTTGGCACTGGCGGTAGTTCTCCTAGCAGTAACGGTTCCGGGACCAGCGTTGGTGCGAATGTATCTGTGGGCGGTAACAACAGTCCCAGTGGAGTTGACCCGGAACGGTAGACACCTGAGGATTGGGGAGAACCCCAAGGAGGTGTCCCGATGCCACGAACGAACCCACCGTATCCACCGGAGTACAAGGCCGAGGCCGTGCGTCTCGTGCAGAGCGGGGAGCGTTCCCTTGCCCGTATCGCCGGTGATCTCGGCGTCTCTGACCAGACGCTGCGCAATTGGGTGAAGCAGATTGAGATCTGACCACCGAGGAGCGCGACGAACTGCGCCGCCTGCGCCGCGAGGTGCGGGTGTTGCGCGAGGAGCGCGAAATCCTAAAAAAGCGGCAGCCTTCTTCGCACGGGAAACCCGGTGAACCGCTTTCAGTTCATCGAGGCGGAGAAGGCAAACCATGCGGTCAAGCGATTGTGTCGCCTCATGGGCGTCTCGCGTGCCGGGTACTATGCATGGCGTATCCGTCCGCCCTCGGTACGCAGTCAGGCAGATGCTGCGCTGAGCACACAGATTCGCCACGTCCATACGGAGAGCCGTGGCACCTACGGTGCGCCGCGTATTCATGCCGAGTTGCGGGAGAGTGGCGTGCGGTGTGGACGCAAGCGCGTCGCCCGCTTGCTCCGCGTTGCGGAGTTGCGGGGATGTCACCGTCGCAAGACGGGACGCGTTACACAACAGGCAAAGGCGGCGACGTACAGCGCGACTTCACTGCCCCCGCGCCGAACCGGGTATGGGTAGCGGACATCACGTATGTGCCGACGTGGGCGGGGTTCCTGTACCTTGCCGTGGTGCTCGACGTGTTCAGTCGGCGCGTGGTGGGTTGGGCGATGGCGACTGATCTGCGGGCGGAGTTGGTGGTCGACGCGCTGGACATGGCGGTTGGGCGACGGCGACCCGCTGCCGGAGCCATTCACCACTCCGACCGGGGCAGCCAGTACACCAGCCTCGCCTTTGGGCAACGCGTGCGCGAGGCAGGTCTGCTCGCCTCGCTGGGGAGCCGGGGGGGACTGTTACGATAACGCGCTGATGGAGAGTTTCTTTGCCACCCTCGAATGCGAACTGCTCGACCGCTATCGTTTCCCCACCCGCACGGCGGCACGCATGGCGGTCTTCGATTTCATCGAAGGTTTCTACAACACACGCCGTCGCCACTCCGCCCTCGGCTACTGCTCACCCACGGAATACGAAAGGAGATGGACAACCACCGTCTACATCACCGAGCATGTTCCTGTCTACCTTACCGGGGCAACTCCACCCGAAGGACGGACAAGCGTCATCTAGACACCTGCGGTGGACAATCGCCATACGAACGTGATCTTGATCACGTTCTCGACAAAGGATTGTGGGGGGTGTCCTAGCCGCACGCACTGCGTGTGGTCAGAGACCCGCATCCGCATCGCACGATGACGGTGCGGCCACGAGCATCGTACGAAGCGTTGCATGCGGCACGCCAGCGGGAGGACACGACCGCGTTTGCCGCGACGTATGCCAAACGCGCGGGCATTGAGGGGACGATTTCGCGGGGGATTCGGACGTGTCGGCTGCGGCCAACGTGCTCCATTGGCCTAGCGAGAACGCGTCTGGGGCATCTCCTGACGGCTGCGGCTTTAAACTTTCCCCGGCTCGGCGAGTGGTTCACGGGTTCGTCACCAGCCGAAACGCGCCGTTCGCCACACTGATGACCGATTTCATCGCCGCGTGGCCGATGCGGACTTCGCCAGCAATATCACTTTCGATGCATGCTATATGTGCGTAACCGGCGATGGGAAACGGGTTCTGCGAACTGTCTCACACCATGCAAAGTGATCTGCTCGCGCGGCTGACAAAGATGTATCAGGCCGTGTCTGATCGCGGGGCCAAGAGGCAAAACGGGGAGCAGAGGGGATGTGCGCTCAGAGTGATCGTGGTGCGGATTGCGTGCTTTCCCGCGCAGTTTCAGCGCCATCACGAACCGTGAATCATCCACCAAGAGTGTTGATGGCACGCGACACCAGCACCGCCACCACCACAATCGAGATCAGCGATTGCACCATTATCAGCACCTTCGGGAAACGCGAGAGCACCAGCGTATCAGTCGGGCTAAAGGCAGACGAGGTGTTGAAGGCGAGAAACAGATAATCGAGGAACTTCGGCGACCATCCCTGCACACTCGGTTCGTTCGTCGTCTTCTGCGGGAAGAGGAAATCCGTGCTCGTGTACGGCACCATGTGGCGTGCATGGGGGCCACCGCCGTCAATCTCCCAGTACCAGATCGCGAAGACGAGGATGTTGATGCTCCAGAGCAGCCCACCGTCGCGAAGCAGGTGTGTCGCGGTCGTCTTCCCGTCCGGTAGTTGAATTACTAGCAGCACGGTACTGGCAATGATCGCCGCCGTCTCCTGAGCGCGGCGGAGCGGACTGGCGTAGGCCGCCACCAGTGGGACGCCGATCAGCGCCGCGGAAACCGCCGCCGCCTGCGCGCGACCGCGCGTATTCAGCGGCAGGTCG
>JBBRMX010000110.1:0-10758 GCA_038230615.1 Thermomicrobiales bacterium
TCGCGGCTGTTCGCAGTACGCTGCGTCTCCGCGCTGGTCGGGGCGGCGAGTTGCGCCTTCGCGTATCTTTTCGCCTACGAGTTGCGTCGCCAGCGGCAGTGGGGGTGGGCAGTGGGGTACAGCATGGCCCTGATGCCGATGTATGTCTTCATCACCGCAACCGCAAACAATGACGCCGCGATGGACTGCGCCGCCGCCGCCGTCCTCTGGCTGCTGGCACGGGCGCAGAAGCGACGGGTCTTCGCGTGGCGCGATGCGCTGGCTCTCGGTGCCGCAAGTGGGCTAACGTACCTTTCCAAGCCGACGGTCTTTCCGCTCGTCGCGGCAGCGGTGATGATGGTTGCATACAAACTGCTGCCCCAGATGTGGGCGGCATTGCCTCCGCTGCGGCAGAAACTCCAGACAGTCGCGGCATATTGTGCGGGCGCAGGCGCGACCTATGGTCCGTGGGCATTGTTCAAACTGCGCTATTACGGCACCATCGGCGTTGGCGCGATCTCGGTGCCACATCTCGTGCAATGGGTCTGGAATATCTCCCCCGTCGGGGCGGCAGACGGCACACCAACCCCGGTGCTGGCAAGCGGCGCACCCTACTCGCTCCTTACGTACCTGCGCCATGTGCAATATCTGGGTGCCGATTATTTCCATTGGTTATTGTTGCGCTCGTTCTGGGGGATCTTCGGCTGGCTCGATGTGTCGTTCGACCCGCGCATCTACACCGCGATCACCATTTTCTGCTACATCGGGATCGCGGGGTGCGTGCTTCACTTCGTGTTTCGTCCGCGCTGGCGGTTTATCTATGTGCTGCCCGTGCTGCTCATCGCTGCGCAGACACTGTTTTTGTTTATCGGGGCGGATTATTACCGGGTCTTCCGGCAGACGGGCGAACCGCTCGGTTTGCAGGGGCGGTATTTCTTCCCCGTGCTGCCGTGCGTACTCTTTCTGCTCATTACGGGGTGGCACTATCTGCTGCGCGAACACCCCTTCGCGCTGCGGGCGATCCCTTTTGCGATGCTGGTGCTCCAGTTGCTCGGTCTGGGGACGATACTTGCCGCCTACTACGGAATACGGCTCGGATGATACGCCCCTCGCGCCGCTGGTTTGCCGCCCTGCCCGTCGCACTCGTGCTGTGCGCGGTGCTGTGGTCGCCCGTCTCGCAGCCCGTCGCGGACGGCACCCGCATCGGCTCGGACATCGGGCAGCAAGCCCTGCCGCCCATTAGCAAGGGAACCGCAGTGGCGCAGCAATTCTCTGCCAACGGCAGCGCACTCAGCACGCTCTCGTTCAAGTTCGGCACCTACCAGCGCAAAAATACTGGCACACTGCACGTCCTCGTGCAGGGGATGGACAGCGGCGGGCAGTGGGACGAACTCGGCACCGAGACCATCTCCACCGCGACGCTGGAAGATAACCAACTCTATACCGTCTCCTTCATGCCGCCCCTTCAGACTGCACGCGGGCAGATGGTGCGCGTCGTGCTGACGAGCGACAGCGAACCCGCACGCGCCGTCACATGGTGGTCAGACCCGAACTGGCAGTCCGCAGGCACCCGCCTGACTATCAACAACCGGGAGCAACCGGGCGGCGGCGTGCTGGAAGTCACCTACATCGCGCATCACGCGCACCTCGTGACGGCACTCGCGCAAGTCGGAGAGCGCGTCTCGTTGATGCTCCGTACATCGTGGCGCATCGTGTTGCTCCTCGCGGGGGTCGCCGCCGTGGTGTGCATGTTCGCGCTCGGTCGTCCGCTTCCCGATTGACGAATGTTAACGTGACCCACGAATGTCAAGTTGACAGCACCATACAGGGGGCTATACTCGAAGGAACGCGATCCGGTGCATCCGCGCCGGACATACCGACACCGACACCGGAACTGGCACGAATGAAGGGGTTTGCCGAAATGGGAGAAGTTGCGCCGATCATCGAAGTGACAAATGTCTCGCGCCGCTTCGTGCTCCATCACGAACGCCCGAAGACCTTTCACGAACTGTTCGTGCGGACGCTCCAAAACGACAAAAGCGAAAAGTCCGATTTCTGGGCATTGCGCGATGTGAACCTCACCGTGCGTCCCGGCGATGCCCTCGGCATTATCGGGCGCAACGGCTCCGGCAAAAGCACCCTGCTCAAATTGATTACCGGCTTGATGCAACCGTCGGACGGTACGGTGACGGTGCGGGGCAAAGTCGCGGCACTGCTCGAAGTCGGTGCGGGGTTCCATCCCGACCTCACCGGACGCGAGAATATCTATCTCAACGGCGCATTTCTTGGCTTGCCCAAAAAGCAGATTACGCGCCTCCTGCCGGACATTATCGCCTTCAGCGAACTTGAAAAGTTCTTGGACGAGCCAGTGAAGCACTATTCGTCCGGCATGTACATGCGCCTCGGCTTCTCGATTGCAATCCACCTCGACCCCGATATTCTCATCACCGATGAGATTTTGGCGGTCGGCGACGATGCATTCCGCATCAAGTGCGAGGATGCCATCGCAGACTTCCGCAGGCGCGGCAAAACCCTGCTCTTTGTCTCGCACGTCCTCCCCACCGTCCTCGGCATCTGCGACCGGGCGATTTGGCTCGATCAAGGGCGCATCATGGCGGAAGGTAGCAGCGAGAAAGTCGCCCGCGAATACCGCGCCTTCACGCTCGGTCCCGAATCCGTCGCGGGGCTTGATGCTCCCGCGCAGGAGAGCGAACAGCCGCAACTCGCCCGCTGATGCCTCCCGCCCTCACAGCCCGAACACCCGTCCGATGATCCGTTGCGCCCGGTTGCGGCGGCGCACGCGGGTCGCGTCAGCGGCGAGCGATTCCGCCCACGCCTTCTGCCGCGCAAAATCCGCCACCAGCGCACGATACGCCGCATCGAGGCGGGCAAATCCGCTGCGGAACGATTCTGCGTCCGCCAGCACCCGATCCAGTTCCCGGCGCATGTCCGCGCTGCTCGTGTAGGTACGGGCAAGGCGCACCGGCATTGCTGCCTCTGTCTCTGTTGCCTCCGGTGCGGCGGGATGGGCGAGCGCGTCGGCGGCGAGCCACTCGCCCCACCGGGCGCGGAACCGCTCGTAATTGGCACGATCCGCCGCATATCGCCCTGCCGATGCCGATTCAAAGTGATACAGCACACTTCCGGCGGCATACCAGACGACATCGCCCGCCGCCCGAACGCGACAGCACAGATCGAGGTCCTCGAAGCCGTTGCGATACCCCTCGTCGAAGCCGCCGAGCGCGGCGAATTGCTCCCGCCCGATCAGCAAACATGCCCCCGTCACCGCCGGGACGATCCCCGAAACGGCATCATCGCCGCCCGCCGCTGCGCCGTAGTGCCGGTGGGCAGGTTCATCACGCGCATTGAACCCGATGCCCGCATGCTGCACCGTCTCGTCGGGGAAGAGCAGCCGCGCCCCGACCACTGCGGGCGATTCCGGCAGATCGCGGGCATCCGCCAGCGCGGAGAGCCAGCCCGGTTGCGGCACCGTGTCGTTATTGAGGAAGACGAGATAGTCCCCACGTGCCGCCGCCGCTCCCGCATTGCACGCCCGCGCAAACCCCTCATTGGTGGCGTGGGTGACGACGCGAAACGGCGGTGGCAAGGTACGGAGGAATGCCGCCGTGCCATCGCTGCTGCCGTTATCAACGAACAGCACTTCGGTTTCGTCCCACCGATCCGCCACCGCGACAAGGGCACGGGCGCAGATCGTTGTGAACAGCACGCGGTTGTACAGCGGGATGACGATGCTGAATCGGGGAGTCAGTGCCGCCGATATTCCCATGAGATGCCTCTTCCCTCGGTCGTGCGAAAATCCCACCGAGGGTGTAGTATCGCGCCTGCGGGGATGCGTCAAGGGGAGGTAACGTGAAGCGCGTACTACTTATCACCAATGATGTGGTCGGCCCCACGATGGCGGGGCCGGGTATCCGGGCATGGGAACTCGCTCGCGTCCTCGGCGCACACTTCCCGACGACACTCGCTGCCCCTACCCCCGCCCCGGAGCGCGGGCAGGGGTTCGCGGTCGCGTCGTTTCCGGTCGGTGTTGGCTCTATCGAGCGGCTCACGGCATTAATCGCGGACGCCGATATCATCATTACGCAGGTGCTGCCGACGGTCTTGCTCTCGCCCGAATTGCTGCGCGACAAATACCTCGTCGGCGATCTCTATTGCCCGTGGCTGCTGGAAAATCTCGAACATTTCCGCGCCGAACCGCCGACCGATGCCGACTGGCTCTCGCACGATCTGCAAAATACCGGTACGCTGCTCGTGCGCGGCGATTATTTCATCTGCGCGGGGGAGCGGCAGCGGGCGTACTGGCTCGGTGCACTGGCGATCCTCGGTCGGCTCACCGAAGATGTCTACGCGGCGCGGGCAGACGGACGTTCCTTGATTGATCTCGTCCCCTTCGGGATGGGGCAAGAGCCGCCCCCGCCCGCCGCTCACGCCATCAAAGGGGTCGTGCCGGGGATCGGGGAGGGCGATTTCGTTGCGCTCTGGGGTGGCGGGCTGTGGAACTGGCTCGATCCGCTCACGCTGATTCGTGCCACCGCCCTGCTGCGCGACCGGGGGTATCCGATCCGTACTTTCTTCCTCGGCGTCCACCGCCCCGCCGCATCCGCCGCAGCAGAAATTAATCCCTCGATGGTGACGCGCACCCGCGCCCTCAGCGCAGAACTGGGCTTGACGGGGTCGCACGTCTTCTTCAATGACCGATGGGTGCCGTATGCCGACCGTGCTGCCTACTTGCAGGACGCCGATGCGGGTCTCAGCCTGCATCTCGACACGCTGGAAACACAGTTCGCTTTCCGTACCCGCGTCCTCGATTACCTCTGGACGGGGCTGGTTCCCGTCGTCCATGCGGGTGACACCTTCGGAGATTTGTTGCAGCAGCGCGACGCGGGGCTTGTCGTGCCGATGAACGATCCCGAAGCTCTCGCCGCCGCCCTCGCTACCCTGATGGACGACCCCGCCCGCCGCGCCCAACTCCGCACCAACGGGCGCGAACTGGCGCAGGGGTACGGATGGGAGCAGGTTGCCGCCCCCCTCGTGGCATTCTGCGAAAACCCGACACGCGGCGCACGCAACGATCAAACCGCAGCGGGGCAACTCTATAACGATCTCGTCACCCTCCGCTATACCCTCAACGAGACCAGCGACTACGCGAAAAAACTGGAAGCGACCCTCACCACGCGGGACGACCATATCGCCCGCACCCGCACCTACACCGACTATCTGGAACACCATCCCGTCCGCCACCTCGCGGCGCACACACTCCGCACTGCCCGCACGATCTCGGTGCGCGGTGCCTTGGCGAAACTGCGCCGTCGTTGACAGTGCGGGTGGGGGCGCGTATACTCTCCCCTTGCTGGTCTGGCGCGTTCGTCTAGTGGCCAAGGACGCCGCCCTCTCAAGGCGGAGACCACGGGTTCGAATCCCGTACGCGCTACCAAACTCCATTTCTTTACCCTAAAACCGTAATACGACACATGAATTCCCCTCCCTCATCAGCGAGGGCAACCGATTTGCCTTATAGGTCACGCACCACTACGTCCACCCTGCCAGCGCAGATGTTGAGGAGGCGATGCGCCGTGTTTCCCCGCTGACAACCTCATCAAGCGGCGATAACATGGGAATAAGTTCGACTGGAAATCGTTATATACAAAGGAAACTATAATCGCTTTTTGATAAATCCTTTGCACTATCTTAGATGCCAGAAAGTTCCTACGACGGGAGCGGACCTGAAAATATTAACGATAACGCAAAGCAAACACCTATGGACGAGGCTCCTCTCCAATAATATCAAGGAGGAATTATGTCACTTTTCTGGGATATATGGCGCCAGATTGACTGGACAGCGGTGACGGCGGTCTCGTCCGTGGTGGCAGCAATCGTTTATGCTGTTGGGTTGCGGTATGCTGTTGTTGCGGCACATGGGTCGCGTGATGCTGCGCGAGCAACGGAACGCTCGGCAGAGATTATCAAGCAGCAATGGGACGAGCAGCGAGCGGATCGGGAGAAGGCGGAAAAAGATCGGCAATATCGCATTCTAGAGAATCTGAAGATGGAGATAACTCTTATTGAGAAATATTGGCGGAAACGCGCCATTCAACATGCATCTATTCCTACATGGGACCGCGAAGGTCACGACGTAGTACTCTTTTCACACGAAATCGCCGTATATATGACTGTAGTTGCCAGCAATATCGTAAATATAAATACTGAGATTGAAAAATTGTCAGGAATACCTCAGAATTCTGGACCACTTAATGCCGCAAACACTAGAGACACAAAGACTGCTCTTTTTGCACAGATGGATCTTGCTATAAACAGAATATCGCTTGCACAAAAAGCAATCGATGTTGTATTAGTACCACTCGCTAGTGGGAGGAAAACTATCATTGCTGTACCCCCGGAAAACGAAATGCCTCCGCCTTTGCCTGCCTCTCTGACGCACGACCAAAGCGCGAACGCGGAATGAGCATCACCTCGTCGCGTGTTCTCTATCGTCTCATTCGCAGTGTGGAGGCAACCCGCACCGATTTCCTCTCAAACGCCGACCGAGGGCGACCCGTTCCCGACGATGTGGAAGCGGCACGGCTTTGGGACGGTCTTTCGATGTACGAGACACCTGTGCAAGCCCGCGCTACCGCTGTCCGTTTTTCGAAGGTTTGGCAGTCGCTGGCGGCAGTGAATATCCCCGAAGACGGGCGGTTCCACGCCGAACGCACGACGCCCGCGCCGGGACACTGGACAGTGTGGGGCAATCCCGACGATCTGGTACAGTGTGTGCGAACAGTCGAACCGTTATGAAGATAAGGACGACCGATGATTTACGAACTCTACGATTGGGACACTGCGAATCTGATCTCCGCGTATGATTCCGAGGCGGAAGCCCTCGCGGGCGTGGCGCGATATGTGACAGCGCACGGGCGCGGCGCAGTAGAAACGTGGACGCTGCTGCGCTCTACGCCGGACGGGACGCACAAGGAGAATGTCGCGGCGGGCGATGTCCTCGCCGGCCTCGCCCTCCATCTACGCACGGGTGCCGCGTAGCAATACAAAAAGGGACGAAACCATCGTTCCGCCCCTCCCGTTCACTGGCAATGGATAATTGCCCGCCCCGCGCTTACTTGAACGTCGAGAACGAAATTTCCTTCTCGGTGATGAATTCCAGCAGCACCGGCACGCCTTCCTGTGTCTTGGCGATGCCCCGCTTGATCGCCGGGATGATCTCGTTCGGGTCCGTGACGCGCTCACCGTAGCCGCCGAATGCCCGCGCCATCGCCGCGTAGTCGCCGGAAATATCCGTGCTGCGGTACTTCGCCGTCGCCGTCTGCATGATCGGCAGTTCAATCGCCATCGAGAAATTGTTCGACAGCACCGACATGATCGGGATGCGCTCGCGCACCGCTGTCTCGAAATCCATCCCCGTAAACCCGATCGCGGCGTCGCCCCAGAAATTGATGCACAGTTTGTCCGGGTGCGCCAGTTTCGCCCCCATCGCCAGACCGAGACCGTACCCCAGTTGCGTCGTCTTTCCCCATCCGATGTAACTCAGCGGCTCCGTCGCCTGCCAGAACGGAACGATCTGATCGCGTGGGCTGCCCGCATCGTGCGTGATAATCGTGTTCTTCGGGTCTACCGTGTGCAGCAAATCCCACACAATCCGGTACGGCGAGATCGGTGTCCCGCTGCTCGTCAGTTTCGCCATCCACTCCCCGCGCCACGCCGCCAACCCTGCCGCGATCTTCCCCGCGATTGCGTCCGCCCGCCCCCGCGTCTTGCCGCCGAGCCGCTCCGACACCGCCGCGAGCAGCGCGTCCAGTGTCAGCCCGGCATCCCCCACAAGCGCATGATGCACCGGAACATCTTTGTTGATATCGCCCGCGTCCAGCGTCGCGTGAATGATCGTCTTGCCCGCCGTCGGCATCGTCACGCCGTAATTCGTGCGCGTTAACGAACACCCGATCCCGAAAATCACATCCGCATCGTGCAGAAAATCCCATACCGGGCGCGGCATCGAACGCCCCGCACACCCCAATGCCAGCCGGTGATTCTCCGGGAAGGCACTTTTGCCGTTAATCGTTGTTGTCACCGGGGCTTCGAGCAGTTCCGCCAGTTGCCGTAATTGCGGCCACGCCTTCGCGTAATGCACCCCTTGTCCCGCATAAATTACCGGGCGTTCGGCAGCAACGAGGGCAGCCGCCACCGCATCCACCGCTTGCGGGTCGGGCGCGGAGCGGAGGCGCGGCGTCGGCGTATAGTCGAAATCCCCGATCTCCTCGTTGTACAGATCAGTCGGAATCTCTACCAGTGTCGGACGCGGACGCCCGTTTTTCGCCTGCATGAATGCCCGCCGCAATGCGTCCGGCACGACCTTCGCAAGTGTCACTTGCTCGGCGGACTTCGTGACATGTTGAAAGTTCAGCATTGCGCTGAAGTTCGGCGGCACATTCGCAAGGTGACGCGGATACCCGGCAGGCAGCACGACCATCGGCACCGATTCGCCGTACGCCTGCGCCACCCCGCCGAATGCATTCTCGACGCCGGGGCCGTGCTGCATCGTGAAGACCCCGATCGTATCACCGGAAGTGACGCGGCTCACCGCGTCCGCCATGTGCAATCCCGTTCGCTCCTGCCGCACAATGATCGTGCGGATGTCCGCTTCGGCAGCAGCCTCGATGATCGGGTTGACGGGATACCCGATGAGGAATTCGACCCCTTCCCGCTTGAGAATCTCCGCGACGGCGGCAGCGACCTTCATTGCGTCTCTCCTTTTTTTGCCCACGGCTCCGAGAACACCAGTATAGCATTGCCGCCTCGCCCGCAACGCATTACCGGTTATCCGCCGCAAACACGACGAACAGGGCAAGAAGACTTGCCCCGCCGGGGAGTTTTTTTTATACGCAGCCGCTACCCGCCGAACGTGCTTTGTGCTGCTACACGAACAGCGGTGCCATTTCCCGCTGCATGACAAGGCGCGACATCGCATCGTCGTCGGGGCGGGTGCCGTCGTGACGGCTCGCGGTCTCGAAAACCTTCGGCAGGAGATCAATATCGCCCACGGTGTTGAGGAAAATGCCGGGATGACCGAGCACCCAACTCGCCGCGAGATCAATATCTTCCTGCGAGCGCAATGGTTCGTACCATGTCGGGGCGTCTGCCGGTCGCTCCTCCCACGGGGCGCGGGTAATCGCCTTGATCGTTTGCACCGCGACGCCGCGCATATCGCAGACCGCGAACAATGCCTCGACATCCGCTGCATACTGCGGGTTTTGCATGAGGATATACGAGTATGGCAGCAACACCGCATCGAACGGAAAGCGTTCGAGGCTGCGGCGGTGCATCGCGGCGATACCGAGGCCATGCCCCGTCACGCCGATGAAGCGCACCAAACCCTGCTCCCGCGCCTCGATTGCCGCCTCCAATGCCCCGCCCGGCCCCATCGCCACGTCCCATTCGTCCGGCTGTGCGAGATTGTGTAACTGGATGAGGTCTACATGGTCTACGTGCAGCCGCTCCAATGAGCGATGGATGGATTCCCGCGCCTCCATGTAGGTGCGGTCGCCCGTCTTGGTGGCGAGAAAGACCTCGGCGCGGTGCCGCGAAAGCCACGGTGCCAGACGCAATTCGGCGTCGCCGTAACTCGCGGCGGTGTCAATGTGGTTGACACCGAATTGCTCCACGGTCGCTAATATGCGGTCGGCGTCCTCCTGCGAGACGCGGCTCAATGCCGCCGCCCCGAAGATCGTGCGGGTGCTCTCGTGTCCGGTGCGACCAAACGGTTGTGTCGGAATCATGCGCTGCTCCTTTCGTTGCGACTGCTGCCGCATATACCGTACCACGACCATAAACCGCTCCCCGTCGTTTGTCGTTCGTTATTCGCGCAGGCGGCGCAATGTCACGCCCCAGTAACGCGAGACAGTGCGGGTGGAGAGACCGAGATGGGCGGCTGCCTCGCGCCCGCTCATGCCGTCCCGCGTGCGGAGGAGGAAGATGTCCCGCTGCGTCGCGGGCAGCGTTTGGGCGAAGGCACGCAGTTCCGCGCCGTAATCATGCCAGAGTGCCTGCCCCGCTGCGCCGGAGAGTTCGCGTTGCGCCCGCACGAGTGCCGCCGGAGGCGGGGCGTGCCGCTCGTATGCCCGCAGTGCGTTGAGCAGCCGGAAACGGAACATGCCGAACAGAAATACCCCGAAGGTCGCGCCGCTCGGCTCCGCGCCCCAGTCTGCCACCAACGCCGCGAAGATAAGATACGCCTCCTGCGCCGCGTCGTCTGGCTCCGTGAGCGCGAATTGCGCTGCCGACCGCCGTGCGATGCGTTCAAGCGACGGCCCGACCGTCTCCCAGAGAGCATCGCGTATAGGGCGGTTCCCCGTTGCTGCGCCGTGCGCAAGGCGTTCGAGGCGGGCATCGTCGGGAACGGGGACGGGCGGGGACGGAGATGCCGTGTACCATTCGCGCATCGGGTCATGCATCGGGTCATGCATCGGGGCGCGGCTCCCGTAAACCCGCAGGCAGCGACGATGACGACAACGACAACGACGACGATGGCTGCCCGCGCTCCGGGCGCAGCGCGAACGCGGGCGCAACGATACGCTTGCCGTGCCGCGCCCGCAATGTGTCGAGGGCGCGATTGATCGCGTGGAGGCGGGCGGGGCGGTGGTCGAGCAGCGAGAGTTGGGTACCGCCCGTGCCGAGACCCGACGCCCGCACCCCGACGAGCCGGATCATGCCGCCGCCGAGCCGTGCAATGCACGGTTCCACAAGGTTCCA
>JBBRMX010000111.1:0-10756 GCA_038230615.1 Thermomicrobiales bacterium
GCGCTGGTCAGGGGCGACGAAGAAATGCCCGACGACGAAGCGCGGATCGTTCGACAGCGCGGCATCAAGTCCGAGAGTGGCGAGATCTCGCGCCCAGAGCGTGCGCGGAATATCGGTCATGACGCCGCATCCGTCGCCCTCGCCATCAATCTCGCCGGAGCGATGATGCATCGAAGCGAGCGCATGGAGGACACGCCGCAGATTTTCATGTGTGGCGACGCCGCTGCGCTCCACCATGGCGACGAGACCGCAGGCGTCGTGCTCGGTCGGACCGACATACGCACCAACGTCAACAAGTGGGTCAAATGTGCCGAGATACTGGTGATCTTCTGTCATGTGTCATCCCTCCCGAAACCCCGATGTTCGGCGCGAGAAGGCGAAGGCAAACACAAAAAAGCCCCGCCCCTCTGAGGGACGAGAGCCGGACACATTGTCCTGATCTCCCGCGGTACCACCCTCGTTGCCACGCGCCCTATCCGCAGATGCGCGTGACCACTTCAGTCGGCTGCTTTGTCGGCACAGCGTGGCAGCCATCCACCGATAGCAGATACCTCATGCGTTGCCGCATGTCCCTTCCGGCATCTGCCACCGTCCGCTCCTGAGCTGCTTTCGATGGATCGTACCCCGACCGGCGTTTCACCTGCTGCCGATTCTCTGGCGGGGGATACCCACCTACTTCTCTCATTCATCACGGGCTGTGTCGCTACTATGTGGCTGCCTCCACGTTTGTGAACGCAGTAACAAACAGATATCACTCGCTGGTGATAATGTCAACCATCTTTGCGAGATTCCGTGCGGGCGCACAAATACGAACAGGAAGGGGGACAGGAGAATCGGCGACTAGCGATCCTCGTTCGTTTGTGGAGCATCAGAGTGTATGGTACCCCTGTAACGTGTGAAGTGCGGAAATTCCCGCAGATGAATGTGCGCCTGCACGGAGAGCGATACCTACTCCATGACCTCTGTGGTAAATGCACGGAAACCTGTTGCACTCATCGCGCTGCTTGGTCCTACTGCGGTCGGGAAGTCTGCGATGGCGATCGCAATTGCGGAGCGGTGGGGCGGCGAAATCGTCTCTGCCGATTCGCGCCTCGTCTATCGGGGCATGGACATTGGGACTGCGAAGCCGTCCGTCGCTGACCGTGTGCGCGTGCCACACCATCTGATTGACATTATCGCGCCCGACGAGCCGTACGATCTCGCCTGCTGGCAGGCAGACGCTGCGGCGGTCATTGCGGATATTGTAGCGCGGGGAGCATTGCCCGTGGTCGTCGGTGGCACCGCGCAATGGACAACCGCCCTGCTCGATGGCTGGCAACCGCCCGCCGTCCCGCCCGACGATGCCTTCCGCGCCGCTATGGAAGCGCGATTGCTCATGGAGGGAGTTGCGCCGATGCTGCGCGAACTCGCCGCACTCGACCCCGCCGCCGCCGAGATGACCGGACCGAACCCGCGCCGCATCATCCGTGCGCTTGAGGTGATCCGGGCGACCGGAGAGCCATTTTCGGTGCAACGCGTCCATACTTCCCGCCCGTACCGCGATCTTCGCATCGCGCTTACGGTGCCGCGTGCGGAACTCTACCGTCGCATTGACCTCCGGGTGGAAATGATGCTGGCGGCGGGATTAGTGGCGGAGGTGCGCGGGTTGCTGGCGGCGGGATACGCTCTCACCTTACCCGCCATGAGCGGCATCGGGTACCGGCAGACGGTGGAATATATCGGGGGGGGACAAACGTTTGATATACTGAAGGAGCGAATCATCCACGCGACACATCGGTACGCCCGCCACCAGACAACGTGGCTCCGGCGCGATGACACGCGCATCGAGGTGGACGCGACCGATCCCACTGCGGCACAAACCGAGGTATCCCGCCTCGTTGCCGCGCATGTCAAGGAGCACATTTGAAACTCGACATCACGACCGACACTGAAGAGACGGACATCGCCGGGAAGACCGCGGAGACCGGGGAGACGGAGAAGACAGGCGCGAAGAAACGCGAACGTCCCGAACGCCTCGTACGCCCATTCCTGACTGAGGCACCGCACGAGCGTGCCATGCTCGCGGTAGTCAGCTGGAAAAAGGACGACTGGAAGACGGAAGATTCCCTCGAAGAGCTTGCCCGCCTCGCCGAGACTGCCGATCTGGAAGTCGTCGGCGCGGTAACGCAGAACCTCGAACGCCCCAGCCCGACTTCCTATCTCGGCAAAGGCAAGATCACCGAGGTGAAAGCGGCGCGGAATGACCTGCATTACGATGTGCTGATCGTGGACGAGGAACTCTCCCCGAACCAGTTGCGCCATCTAGAAGAACATCTCGATGTAAAAGTGATTGATCGCACCGCGCTGATTCTGGATATTTTCGCCCGCCGCGCCCAGACGCGCGAAGGGCGGTTGCAGGTAGAACTCGCCCAGTTGCAGTACCGTATGAACCGCTTTACACGCATGTGGACGCATCTTTCGCGCCAGACGAACGGCGGGGTCGGGTTGCGCGGCCCCGGTGAAACACAACTGGAAGTAGACCGCCGTCACGCACAAGAGCGCGTGACACATCTTAAAGAGGAATTGGTGGATGTACATCGTCACCGCGACCAATACCGCAGCCAGCGGCGCAAGGCAGGCATCCCGATCATTGCGCTTGTCGGCTATACAAACGCGGGCAAATCTACATTGCTCAACCGCCTGACCGATGCGGGGGTGCTGGCGGAAGACAAACTCTTTGCCACCCTCGATCCAACGACACGCCGCATCGGGCTTGCAAACAACCGCGAGGCATTGCTGACCGACACCGTGGGCTTCATTCATCATCTACCGACGCAACTCGTCGCCGCATTCCGCGCCACGCTGGAAGAGATCAGCGAAGCGGATGTGCTTATCCATGTCGTGGACCTTACTCACCCGAATGCGGAGGAGCAGGCGGCGACCGTGCGGCAGGTGCTCGAAGAATTGAAAGTATCAGACAAGCCGACGATTGTCGCGCTTAACAAAGTAGATGAACTCGGCGGCGAGGTGCCGGAAGACATTCGCGCATCGCTCGAACTGCCGGAAGATTACGTGCCGATCTCGGCGGTCACGGGGCAGGGGTTGGACGAATTGTTGCTGCGGGTGGACGCCCTGCTGACGATGCAAATGGCGCAGGTAACGGTATGTATCCCGTACGCGCAGTCCACTCTGGTTGACCATTTTCACCGCCACGGGCGCATCGCGGACACGACGTACGGCGAAGACGGTGTGACAATGACGGGGCTGATTCCCCGGCGCGACCTCGCACGGGTGGAGCAGTATCGCGTCGGCTAGCGTACCGTGGTACCTACCGGGGCGGGGCACACGGCGTCCCGCCGTTTCGTTTATACTTGCAGTGACGACGGATTGATGTGCAAGGAAGGGATTCAGAGATGGACGGACATGATACTGCCGGAAGCAAGCTGAACGAACTGATCGCGCAAATACGCGATGTAGACGGCATTGATCTTGTCGGTGTGGTGGACCGCGACGGGTTGATGCTCGCCAGCAGCGCAGGCGACGAGATAGATGCCGACTCGGTGGCGGCGGTCGCGGCGAACGGGTTGCTTGTCGCAGAGAAGCTCGGACAGGAAATAGGGCGCGGTACGGCGCGACAAACGACGCTGGAGTTTGACAGCGGATTGGTGTTGCTCACGCCACTCGGTGACGACCTCGCACTGCTGATTCTGGCGAACCAGAGCGCGAATCTCGGTCGGTTGCGCCTGATCGCCCGCCGCTCCCGTGAGGACATCGTGAGCGCGGTTCATGCGTATACCGCGCTTCCGAGCGGCACTGGAACCGGTTCCGGTGGCTGAGAGCGCGTACGCGCAAGCGGGTGTCAATATTGACGCAAAGATGGGCGCACTCGGTCGTCTTCGCGCTCGCATCCGTGCGACACACAATGCGAATGTGCTTGCGGATGTCGGGCACTTCGGTGGTATGTACGCGCTACCCGGTGCGGGAGACACTGTACTCGTCGCATCGGTAGACAGCGTCGGGACGAAAGTGCGCCTCGCTATCGCGCAAGGGACGCCGGACGCGCACGAGGGTATCGGGCGCGACATCGTCCATCACTGCGTCAACGACATTCTGTGCTGCGGAGCGAAGCCGCTCTTTTTTCTGGATTACCTCGGTATCGGCGTCGCAGAGACGGCGATTATCGAAGCGGTAGTTGGTGGGGTCGCAGATGCGTGCGCGGCGAACGGCATGGCATTGATCGGCGGCGAAGTTGCAGAGTTGGCGGGCATCTACGCGGCGGGCGATTACGATCTCGCGGGGTGCGTTGTCGGCAGCGTGGCGCGTGACAAGATTCTGTATGGGTATGAGGTGCAACCGGGTGATGTGCTGCTCGGTCTGCCATCGGCGGGATTGCACACGAACGGGTTTTCGCTCGCCCGCCGCGCTTTCGGGCTGGACGGCACCCCCGACGCCATCCGCGCACGCCTCGCAATGACGCCGGACGGCATGCACACGACGCTCGGCGTCGCATTGCTTGCAGAGCATCGCTCGTATCTCGCCGAACTCACACCCGCGCTTGATGCCGGGTTTGTGAAGGCCCTCGCACATATCACGGGCGGCGGGTTGATAGACAATGTGCCGCGTGTGCTGCCGGACGGGTGCGCGGCGTATTTTGACCCTGCCGAGTGGGTGGAACCGCCCGTCTTCGGGGCGATCCGGCGCGCGGCGTCCGTCGCGCCCGCCGAGATGTACCGCGTTTTCAATATGGGCATCGGCATGGTCGTTGTCGTCGGTGCGGAGCGGGTGCAACAGGCGCGGTCATTGTTGCCGGAAGCGGTCGTTATCGGTACCGTTGCGGCACGGGGAGACGGTGCGGCGGTGCGTATCGCGGGCGTAATCTGACCCCTTGCCCCCTTGACGTGGCGCGTTTCGGTCGGTACAACACGAGTGTGACCCATAGCAGGTCACGTCGGTGGCAACTGGCGAGAAATGTGGGCAACCACAGGGGAGCCACCGGACGCAACGAAAGGTCGCTCGCCTGGGCCGCCCCACGATGGGTGTGTCCGGCGGGTTTTTTGTTGCCGCCGCACGACGCATCGGGGATCAGCAGACCGTATATGGCGGTAGCGAGGTGGCGAAATGGTGACGATGCGGGCATTGCTCAGTGTGTACGACAAGACCGGAATCGTGGAGTTCGCGCAGGGGTTGGCGGCGTTGGGCGTCGAACTGGTCTCGACGGGCAACACGCAGCGTGCGTTGGCGGACGCGGGTGTTCCCGTCGTCGGTATCTCGGAGGTGACGGGCTTTCCCGAAATCCTCGGTGGTCGCGTGAAAACGCTCCACCCGGCAGTGCATGGCGGCATCCTCGCCCGCCGCGACCATGTAGACGATATGGCGACGCTCGACGCGCACGGCATCATGCCGGTTGATCTGGTGGTTTCCAATCTCTATCCTTTTGCCGCCACGATTGCCGAGCCGGGTGTCGCGCTCGCCGATGCGCTGGAGAAAATAGACATCGGTGGACCGACCCTCGTGCGGGCGGCCGCCAAAAATTACGCGGCGGTGCTGATCGTCACCGAACCCGCCGATTACGGGCGGGTGCTCGGTCTCCTGCGGGCGGGCGCGGTGCCGCAAGATGTACGTCGTGCGCTTGCCGCGAAAGCCTTTGCACATGTTGCGGCGTACGATACGACCGTCGCGGCATACTTGCGCGGTACCGATGGCACGACGGACACCCCGTTTCCGCAGGAATGGAGCATTGCGGGGACGCTTCATCAGCCGATGCGCTACGGCGAAAACCCGCACCAATCCGCCGCGCTCTACCGCACCACGCAAACCGGCGGATTGCCGGGGGCGACGCAACTCGCGGGCAAAGAGTTATCGTACAACAACATCCTTGATGCGGATGCGGCGTGGGCGGCGGCATGCGATTTCGTGGGGTGGGGCAAGCCCGCCTGTGTGATCGTGAAACATAATATTCCCTGCGGTATCGCGCTTGCGGACGACGCCGAAACCGCGTACCGCCGCGCATTCGCCTCCGATCCGCTCTCGGCATTTGGCGGTGTAGTCGCGCTCACTGTCCCCGCAACTGCGGCGGTCGCGGAAGCAATTGCAGAATTGTTCGTCGAGGTCGTCCTCGCGCCATCGTTCGATGACGCGGCGCGAGCGGCATTCGCACGGCGCAAAAATGTGCGGCTAATGGCGATGGGTGAGCCGGCCGCGCCCCCCGATGCGTGGGAAGTGCGCTCCGTCACTGGTGGTTTCCTGCTCCAAACGCCCGATGCAGTGGTAGACGATCCAGCGACATGGACGACGGTGTCGTACCGCCCGCCGACCGACGACGAAGTGCAGCAATTGCGCTTCGCGTGGCGGGCGGCGCGGCATGTCAAATCCAACAGCATAGTACTCGCGAAGGACTTTGCTACTGTCGGTATCGGCGGCGGTCAACCGAGCCGCATTGACGCCGCAAAGATCGCTCTCGGCAAGGCGGGCGAACGAGCGGTGGGGAGCGTCATGGCATCAGACGCATTCTTTCCGTTTGCGGATACCGTCGAAATCAGTGTTGCGGCGGGCGTTATTGCCGTCGTCCATCCCGGCGGCTCGGTGCGAGACGCCGAGAGTGTCGCCGCCGCCGATGCCTCCGGTGCCGCGATGATCACGACGGGGATGCGACACTTCCGACATTAGAGAGTCAAGAAGGCTGAGCGCACTACTTCCAGCGTCGTGATATATCTGGCGTGACCGGTGCAGCGGAAAACCCAGTCCGCTGCTACCGTTTGTAGACCCGGATCGTGTCGTCCTGCCAGATGATCTCGGCACCATCGAAACCGACGGATGCGGGGTCTTCCTGCACAAACAGTGCGGCGTACTCGTACCGTGTGCCGGGTTGCGGTGCGCCCCGGTAATTTTGCCCGAAATCCACGCGCAGATTGGCGTAGAGCGGGTTGTCGCGCAGCACATACCCCACCATGCCCATGTATGCGCCCGTCTTCAGCGGGTCTTCGCGGGAGAGGGTGACCGTCGCGTCCACCGGGATACGGGCGCGGAGATCGGCAAAGCGGTCAGTTGGTGCGACGCGATAGACGGTTGTATCTTCCCATTCTTCCCCGATAACCAGCCCAGTCACGGACCGCAGACGCTCGCGCAATCGTGGCGCAATGTCGGGCGGTAATTGATCCCAATGCATCACCACATGTGTGATGCCAAGCCCCTGTAACAGCGAGACAGTGCGCGGCGACGGCATTCGCACCATTTCCGCGACGAGTGCCTTGTACCCCTTCGGCAGTACGTTCGCATTGCCGTTCACCATCGGGTAGTGGTGGACGAGCGAGAAATACTGTTCGCGCACGGCGATCTGCTGTTCGCGCTCATGGTCGGGAACCACAAGCGGCAGCTCGATAATGGTTGCGTCCGGCTGCGCGGCAAGCCAGCGATACACCGGCGGGATCGCGTCTCCCCCCGGCAGCGGGACGAGCGCGAACGGATGGTTCGCGTATTCCGCGCCGGTGCCGAACAGCATAAGCACCGCGCCGACGACTGATAGCCAACGTTGTTTACCGAGGCGCGGCAGGTGCAGCGCGGCGAGTTTGCCACGCAGCACAGTTGCGCCCGACGCTGCCAGCCCCGCGATGCCAAGCAGAAAAAGTGCGCCGAACCGCCCCGGCGCACGCATACTGTCCCACCCCGGCAGATGCCAGTAGAGAATATCGTACGGCAGATGCCCGAATAGGAGCGATTTCGTGTCCGGTGTCGTCCGCAATTCGGGGCCGAGCGCGAAAATCGCCGCAATCACCACAAGCATGCCGCAGAATTGCTCCCACGGTCGCCGCCGTCCTGACCACAGACCGGTGCCTGCCAGCAACAGTGCGAATGCGCCGGGAAACATATTGCGCTCGAAGGTATATCGTCCCTGTTCGCGGAGCGGCGCGGTCACGGTTCCCCAGAGGCGGTTGCGACCGTCTGCGGTGATGAAACTACTTAGGCTGGCGGAATAATAGGCGACTTGTCCGTACGTACGCTCGACCACGTATTCCGTCTGTACGCGCCGGTAGCCCACCGCCAGTGGTGAGACCACCGCAAATGCCAGTAGCCCCGCCGCCACCAGAGACACTAAGACCGACGCACGCCGGGTTTCCGGGCGACGCACGAGCATCACAAGGAGAAAGAGCGGCACTACGACGACGAGATAGATCGCGTGATATTGCGACGAAAGCACCTGCATGACCAAACATGCCGTTAGCGCGATGATCGCCCATGCACGCGGGCGCAGGATGATGCGGTCAATGAGCAGCAAGATCAGCGGATACCACTGCGTCGAAAGAATACCCAGATGCCCGATGCGGTCGAGGTGCATCGGCGCGAAAGCGTAGATGCCACCCGCCAGAAATGCCGCCACCGGCGATGCACTGAACCGCCGTGCAAGCGCATACATCGTCCCCCCACAGAGCACAAGTGTCAGCAACACGGCAATGTTGTAGATCACCAGTGGTGGTACGGCGAATACCGCTAGCGGCAGTGTGAGAACCGCGCTACCGAGTACTAACTCATCGAACAAATAGGTGTCGGCGTACGGGTAGAAGGTATTGCCAGTGAAGAGTTGCAGCGGGTTGTGCAGCAAGCGATATTGCCCCCATCCAACCCGCCAGATACTGTCTACCGGGTCAATTGAGGAGGTCACGCTCTCATGGAGATGCAGGGCAAGCGGCCATGTGAAGAAGATCGCCAACCCGCTGTAGAGCAGGACGACCAGCGCACCCCGTGCAATCGCCGCAGACATGCCCCGCGTATCGCCGTCATCCTGCGGGCGTGCCGCGATATGAGCGGTAGATGGCGTGGTATCGGCAGCGGGCGCAGTTGAGGTTTTCACAGGATGTGAGTATGCCAATCGGTGTACTCGATGTAAAGTGCGAACCGATGCTTAGGTGCGTGCGGGTGCGACATACTCTCCGAACTGCTCCCATTCCTGTTCCGCGCTGATGGTGCGCGAGGTGCCGCGTGTTTCGAGGTCGTGATAGCGGTCGGCAATCGCGGCGCGGAGGTCTTCCAGCGCATCCTCCGGCGACTGTCCCATCGAGCGGGTGCCGAGCGCGGGCGCGGTGATCGTCACATATTCATCGCGCCATTCGACTGTGATCGGCAATGGTTGCGACAGCATGAGCGTGTCGTCCAGCGTGCCGGTAAGTGTAAGCATCTGCTGTTCAGGTGTGTGGCTCAGTAATAACTCTCCGCTCCGACACTGCCGACAAATTGCCTGCCCGCCTGTGCCGCTGCTGCGTAGACATCGCGGAACGGCACATCCGCGCCACGGGCAAGCGCGGCAACTTGCTCGTATTCCGGCACCGCATCCAGCACCACATTGCCGCGCATCTTGATCTTCACGCGCACTGTCCCCCACTGCGTTTCGACCGTCTCCCAGTGTCGCGCCGCCTTTTCCCGCGTGATCGGCAGCGCACGAATACCGAAGGTCGTCGTCTCGCGCAGCAGCGTTTCCGTCACGGCGTCCTGATCGGCAAGTGTGCAAATCGCCGAAAATTGCACGGCGGGTCGGCTCTTTTTCATCGTGATCGGGGTGAACCACGCATCCAATGCGCCCGCTGCGAAGACCCGCTCCAGCGCGTATGCCATCGCTTCGGGTGTCATGTCGTCAATATTTGCTTCAAGCAGGATTTCGCGCTCGATATCGTGTGACCCCACAAGGGTAGGCGTATCGTCCGTCATGCCGAACGGCATTTCGCCCTGTTGGTTCGGTACCGCAGTGCCAACCCAGAGGCGCACGCAGTTCGGCCACGGCATCACCCGCGTGCCGAAGCCGTATCCGACCGCCTGCACACGCATCGGGGGACGCTCGTACCCTGCTGCAAGCGCGGTGACAATCGCTGCACCAGTCGGTGTGACGGTCTCTTTGCTTGTCTGAAGCGGCACGGTCGGGGCGTTGGCGCGGGCAATCAGCGCGAGCGTCGCGGGGGCGGGGACGGGAATACGCCCGTGCTGCGACTGCGTCCACCCATGTCCCTGCGCGAACGGCGAACCGTATACTGCGTCAATCGCAAGCAGATCGAGCGCGACTGCCGTACCGACAATGTCCACGATACTGTCCACCGCGCCGACTTCGTGGAAATGCACATCGTCCGGCGCGACACCGTGAATCTGCCCCTCTGCACCGGCAAGCGCGGCGAAAATCTCTTGCGCCATCGCTTTTGCACGGACGGGAAGGGCAGATTTTACAATTAAGGTGCGGATGCTGCGCCAATCGCGCTGTGGTTGATCGGGGGCGACCTCTACCGACACATGCACGCCCGTGATGCCGTGCTGCGCAGTCGTTTCGGCGCGGAGTGTGTAGCCGGGGAGATTGAGCGGCACGAGCGCAACCGCGAGATCGTCAACCGTGATACCGGCATGGATGCACGCACCAAGTGCCATATCCCCACTGATGCCAGCGGGGGCGTCCCAGTACGCGATGCGTGTCATGCCGCCTCCGTCGTTGCGGCGGTGGCGCGGAGTTGCCCGCAGCCCGCCGCGATTTCCGTCCCGCGAGAATACCGCACCGTCGCGGGGATGCCCCGCCCTTCCAATCGCGCCGCGAATGCTTCTGCCGCCGCTCGTGTCGGTCGGGCGAACAGCGTCCCGTCCGGCGCGGTCGCCTCCGCGACTGGGTTGAGGGGGATAAGGTTCACATGGCAGAGCATCCCGCGCAGAAGCACGCTCAGTTCGTCCGCCACCTGCTCCGTATCGTTCACGCCCGCAATCAGTGCGTACTCGAATGAGACGCGTCGGTGTGTCTGCCGGATGTAGTATCGCA
>JBBRMX010000112.1:0-10743 GCA_038230615.1 Thermomicrobiales bacterium
ATGCGTTCGGTGTCCCACGGGTTGCGGGTCGCGCCGAAATGAGGATTGTTGGTCGTGACGCCAAACGCGAACTCGTGTGTGTTCGTCTTCCCGAGCAACACCGCACCCGCGTCGCGCAGTTTCGCGGTGGTCGTCGCGTCGGTCTGCGGTACATTGTCCATCAGGATTTTCGCGCCGCCCGCCGTGCGAAGACCGGCAGTATTGTAGAGGTCTTTGAGGGCGATAGGGATGCCGTGGAGAGGGCCGCGATAGGTGCCACCCGCGATCTCGGCTTCGGCATCCCGTGCGTGCTGCATCGCGGCGTCGGCGGTGACGAGCACATAGGCATTGAGGACGGGATTGTGCGCCGCGATGCGGGCGAGGTATGCCCCGGTCAGTTCAACGGGTGAGAGCGCACGGCGTGCGATCTGCGCCGCGGCGTCGGTGATGCTCATGTGGGTCAGTGCGTCGGTTCCTGCGGTCATCGTCTCGCCCCCCGTGTGTACTCGGTTCGCCGTTCGCGGTAGTTTAGCGGAAAAGCCGAACGTGGGGGACTTTGTGTGCTTTGCGGCGCATCGCTTTTCCCCTTCTCCCCGTGTGCGGCTAGAGGGTTTCGACGGTGGCGGCGATGGGCTGTGCCCACGCGAGGAGCGATTCGTCGGCACCGGCACGAGCGACAAGTTGCAGCCCGAACGGGAGATCGTCCGCGCCAGTGCCTGCCGGGACCGTGAGGGCGGGCATCCCGGCGTGTGACCACGGGAGGTTCATGATCGCGTTGCCGGTCGCGGCGATACCCACCGGAGCGGTGCCGGTCGCGGGGGGGCAGACCCAGAGGTCCACACCGTGCGCGTCCATCAGGGCATGGAGGGCGTCGCGGAGATCGCCCCGTCCCGCCCGCCCCGCGTCGAGTTCGTCCGCGCCGACGGTCTGACCGTCGCGGATGACGGCGAGCGTTTCGGGGCGATAGGCGGTTTCGTGGGAAGCAAACCACGGCGCGTGAACCTGCGCCGCCTCTGCGGACGCCATGCGGATATGTCGCTTCCGGATCGCCTCGAAATCCGCGAAGGCGGGGAGATACTGCACGGTGTAGCCTGCCGCGCGGAGTGCCGCACATTGCGCCGCGAATGCCGCCCGCCCGTCATCGTCGAGATGATCGAGATACGGGCCGTCCGGCACCGCGAGGACGGGCAACTGTTCCGAAGGAAGGGACGGTTGCCAGCCTTCACAGAGGACGGCTGCCGCCTGTGCCATCCCCGCGACATCGGGGGCAAACAGCCCGATAGTGTCTACTGACTGGCTGTAATAGACGATACCGGCGGTCGGGATACGGCCGTAGGTAGGCTTGAAGCCGACAACACCGCAGAAGGCAGCGGGGCGAATGACCGAGCCGACCGTCTGGGTGCCGAGTGCGAGCGGGCAATACCCCGCCGCGACCGCCGCCGCCGAACCGCTTGATGAACCGCCGGGGGTGTGGGCGAGGTTGCGAGGGTTGCGCGTGCCGTTCGGTGCCGACCCCGCGAACTCGGTGGTGACGGTCTTGCCAAGGACGAGCGCACCCGCCTCGCGGAGCAATGCGACTACCGCCGCTTCCTCGCCCGCGAACAGTTCCGGCGGGAGCGCGGTACCTGCGCCGGTGGGGAAGCCTTCCACATGGATAATGTCTTTGACGCCGACGAGGACGCCGTAGAGCGGGGGACGCGTCGGCGGATCGGGGTACCGGGTTTCGAGTACCGCCGCGTCACGCAGGAGGCGTTCGCGCCGCCCCGGTTCCGGGAGCAATGCGCCAATCTCTGGCTCGTGGGCATCGAGGTGGTCGCACGCCTGCGCAACGTACGCCGAGACTGGCACTTCGCCGTTGCGGAGGGCGGCGATAATATGGGCGAGCGACAGAGGCGATGCGGACATGATGTTCCTTCCACTCGGTATGCGAAAAGCGTGCTACCCGACAAGTATGGCGGGTGCACGCTTCGCCCGCAATGCGGGTGGTTCCTCTTCGCACGTCGCAACACGAACGGGGAAGATTGTATCTCCCCCGTTCGGTGCGTCTGCAAAGTTGTTAGACGTCCAGAATCCCGACGTGACGGGCATGCGTCTGGATAAAGCGGCGGCGAGGCGGGACATCCTCGCCCATCAGCATCTCGAAGGTCTCGTTGGCGACGACCGCATCGTCAACGGTGACTTGCAAGAGGGTGCGCTTGGTCGGGTCCATCGTGGTGGTCCAGAGGTCTTCCGGGTCCATCTCACCTAGCCCCTTGAAGCGCGAAAACTCGATCTTCCTGCCGGGATTGGCGGCGGTGAAGGCGTCCTGCGCGGCGACATCTTGCAGCCACGTCTGCTCCTTGCCCATCGTCGCGCGGAAGAGCGGCGGCTCGGCAATGTAGATGTAGCCGTTGGCGATCAACTCCGGCATATGCCGGAAGAAGAAGGTAAGCAGCAAGGTGCGGATGTGCGGACCATCTACGTCCGCATCGGTCATGCAGACGATGCGGTGATAGCGCAACTTCGAGATGTCGTACTGGTCGCTGATGCCTGCGCCGAGCGCAGTGATGAGGGTACGGATGGCGTCGGACGAAAGCATTCGGTCGAGCCGCGCCCGCTCGACATTGAGGATTTTCCCACGCAACGGGAGGATCGCCTGAAAGCGGCGGTCGCGGCCTTGCTTCGCGGAGCCACCGGCGGAGTCGCCTTCCACGATGAACAGTTCGCTTTTGGCGGGGTCGGTCTCTTGGCAGTCCGCGAGTTTGCCGGGGAGGGCGAGACCGTCCATGACGCCTTTGCGGGTCACATCGCGGGCTTTGCGGGCGGCTTCACGGGCGCGGGCGGAGAGGACGCACTTCTCGACGATTTTCTTGGCGGCGGCAGGGTTTTCTTCGAGCCACATACCGAAGGCTTCGTTCATCGTGGTCTGCACCGCGCCCGCCATATCGGGTGTGGTCAGTTTCACTTTCGTCTGGCTCTCGAACGAGGGATCGGGGAGTTTGACGCTGATGATGGCGGTGAGACCCTCGCGCACATCGTCGCCGGAGAGGTTATCGGCTTTCTCACCGAGGAACCCCTGCCGCCGTGCATAGTCATTGATCGTGCGGGTGAGGGCAGAGCGGAAGCCGCCCATGTGGGTGCCGCCGTCTACGGTATTGATGTTGTTGGCGAACGAGAACGCCGCCTCGCCGAAGGTATCGTTGTACTGCAACGCGACCTCGACAAGGTAATCGTTCACCTGCTTACGGACAAAGAAGGGCGTGGGATGGACGGGGGTGCGGTGACGGTTGAGATGACGCACAAACGAGACGATACCGCCCTCGAAAAAGAAGGTGCTTTCCTGATCGGTGCGCTCATCGGCGATCGTGATTCGCAGGCCCTGCGTGAGATACGCCTGCTCGCGGAAGCGGCTGGTGAGCGTCTCGTAGGAGAAGGTGAGTTCTTTGAAGATGGTATCGTCGAAGCGGAAAGCGGTGAGCGATCCGTGATCGTCCGGATCGGGGTTTGCCTTCGATTTGACGGCGAAGGCGGGCTTGCCCTGCGAATATTCCTGCCAGTAGATTCGCCCGTCGCGGTGCGACTCGACCCGCATGTAATTGGAGAGGGCATTGACTGCCGACGCGCCGACACCGTGCAGACCGCCGGAGACTTTGTAGCCGCCGCCACCAAATTTGCCGCCCGCGTGCAGCACGGTGTGGATGACTTCTAGTGTGTCTTTCTCGCGCATCTGGTGATGCTTACCGACGGGAAAGCCGCGCCCGTTGTCTCGCACGGTGATCGTGTCGTCTTTGCCGATAGTCACGCGGATAGTGTCGGCGTGACCGGCGAGGGATTCGTCCACGCTGTTGTCCACGATCTCAAAGACGAGATGGTGCAGCCCCTTGACATCGGTATCGCCGATATACATGCCGGGGCGTTTGCGGACGGCTTCCAGCCCTTCGAGCACCTGTATCTGCTCGGAGCCGTACGAGTTGGTGACTTTCTCTCGTGTGGTGCGGGTGCGGGTCGGTCGCGCTTCCGCTTCCATCTCCGTCTCCGCCGCTTCTTCCGCGATATTCTCAACGAGTGTTGTCTCTGCCATGTACATTATTCTCCTTTGATCCGGGATGCGGACAACTGCGCCGCCCCCGCGTATGAATGCTCAACGACCTGCCCCGCCCGCTCCCCGTAGAAAAGCAGGCTTGCCGTCGCCAGCCCTGCCACAATATAGGCGTGCGCCACCATTACCGGCACGACGCCCACCGATTGCGCCGCCACCCGGCTGAGCGCGAACGGCACCGCCCACGCGATCAACCCGGATGCGACGATAAACCCCGCCGTCGGCCACGCACTGCGGCGGATGACGTGATAACTGCGATACGCCGCCCGCACCGGCCCGACGCCATCGAGGATGATGGCATTGGTGGCGAACGCGCCGTAAAACAGCACCCATGACACCGGAAAGAATGCCGCCAGCAGCACCCAGCCGATGGCATCTATGCCCGCCAGCACGAGCGTGAAACCGAGCAACCCGACCGGCACAAGCACGAGCAGGAGCATCGCCACCCCGACGGCGTAGAGTGCCAGTACACGCAGCGTCGTACGCACGCTCTCTCGCAGGGTTGCGACCACGGCGAATGGCTCGCGCCGCACCATCTGCGCCAGCGGCACGACGAACAATGTCCGCAGCCACAGCCCGACGATACCGAGCGCGAGGAGCATGAGCAGCGTCACATACCACGGCCCGACATTTGCCGACGGCGCACCGAACGCATTCGCCAGTCCCTCGCGCCCCAGCGACCCCGACACGCTCGGCACGCCGACGATGCCCCAGAACCGCGCCGCGCCACCGATCAACTCCGTCTTCGCGCCTTCGGCACGCAGGGAAGCGGAGAGATCCGCACCGGATGCGTAGCGTCCCGGCAGGTTTGCCAGCCACGTAAAGAGCGCGGGCGACATCAGGCGGGGACCGAGCCACACGACGAGATCGAGGGCGAGCGGCACCGCGATCAGATATGGGCGGGTGTTGAGCACATCGTACCCGCGTTGGAGGGTCTCGAAGACGCCGGGTGCCTCCCCTTCCGCTGCCGTGCGCCACGGTGGTTGCCACGGGCCGCGCATCATGCGTCGCCCTCCTCATACCCCAGTGCGACGAGCCGCGCATCGTCAATACCGAGATGGTGTGCCAGTTCGTGGACGACCGTATGCCGCACTGCCTCGGCGAGTTCGGCGTGGTCGCGCACCGACTGCTGCAATGCCCGCTGGAAGATCGTTACCTTGTCTGGCACGACGAGGGTGTAGCCGCCTGTGCGCTCGGTCAGCGGGATACCTTCGTAGAGACCGAGCAAATCTTCGTCGGGCGCAAGGCGGGCGGCGCGGAGTTGGTGGTCAGTTGGTTCGTCCGCAACGACGACTGCGACATTATCGAGCATCCGCACGATGTCTTCCGGCAGGCTATCGAGCGCATCGCCGACGAGCCGTTCAAATGTGCGGTGATCGAGCTGGATCAAGCCTATTCTCCCTCATGCGCCACGCAACTTCCGTACAGATATTCTACCACAGTTTGCCGTCAATTTCGCCTGTATTCTGCGTACGTACTGCGCGATTTTCGTTCGGCAGCACGACGATTGTGCATGCTACAATCGCGGCGCGACGCACGGACGACCGGAATGCAGGAATGAGGAGAGTGCATGGCGACGACAGTGAGCAAGGCAGAGTTACTGGCGGCGGATAAGACCATTATCGGCGAGATTTTCACCTCGAACACGCCGTACGAACTGCTGCTGAAATTGTGCGACGAATGTGGCAATCGCTCGGCGGGCAGCCCCTCCGAGCGGGCAGCGGCGGACGTAATCGCGGAGGCAATGCGGGCGGGCGGGCTAGAGAATGTCCATCTGGAACCGTTCGAGATTACGGCATGGACGCGCGGCACGACGACGCTGCATATGACCGCGCCGGTGCAGCGCGAACTCTCCGCGATTGCGCTGCCCTACAGCCCCGCGTGCGATCTCACGGCGGAGATGATTGACTGCGCCGGGGGTGAGCAGGCAGATTTTACGCGGCTTGGGGACGTGGTACGAGGGAAAATCGCGGTATGCGCCGCCGAGACCGGCACGAACCGCGCCCTGAAAACGAGCCACCGCACGGACAAATACCGCTGGGCAGTGGCGGCGGGAGCAGTCGGGTTTGTATTTATCAACCAGAACCCCGGCCAGTTGCGGATCACGGGCAGTCTGTACCCGAATTGCCCCATTCCGGGCATCGGCGTGTCGCTGGAGACCGGCTCCGCGATCTTGCGCCTCGCCGCGCACGGTGACCACCCGATGCTGCATCTTGTAGATACGGGCGTCACGTTTGAGGCGGTGAGCAACAATGTGGTCGGGGAACTCCCCGGCGACGGCTCGACCGACGAATTTATCATTACGGGCGGGCATTACGACGGACACGACATTGCGGACGGCGCGATGGACGACGGCACCGGCACCGTGACGACGGTAACGGCAGGCAGCGCACTGGCGGCAGTGAAAGACAAACTGGTGCGCGGCATCCGGTTTATCGCGTGGGGCGCGGAGGAAGTCGGGCTGAATGGCTCGTGGTCGTACCGCGACGAGCACGAGCACGAGTTGCGCCGCGTGCGGTACATGCTCAATCTCGACGGCGCGGGGCAAGGGCAGGGTGGCAACGAAGTGATCGCGCTGACAGGCAACCCGGAATTTCTGGCGTACTTCGAGACGATGATGACCGACCTCGCATACCGGTTCGAGGTCTACGACAAGTTTGCAGGGCATTCCGACCACTTCCCGTTCGTGCTGGCGGGCATTCCGGGCGGGTCACTCTCCAGCCGCGACAGCCGCCAGATGATCGGGCGCGGTTGGGGACATACCGAGGCGGATACGGTAGACAAAGTCCATCCGCGCGGTTTGCAGATGGCGGCGATCCTCACGGCACGCACACTGCTGCGCCTCAGCACCGCGAGCGACGAGGAATGGCCCGGTCGCCGCCGCTCCGCAGAGGAGGTGCGGCAGCAAGTCGAGGAAAACGACTACGCCGAATCCCTCACCCGCAGCGGTCGGATGCCGTAACCCACCGAGGGCGAACCGCAGAGGTGCAGGGGCGCGGAGACAATGCGGAGAGGAGACCGGAACGGCATTCTGGGTCTTCTCTCTCTCGCGTTCTTTGTGCCTCTCCAGTGCAGACAATTTCGATGAGCGTGAGGTACGAGGGGAGGAAATGGCATGGAGTTAGACGGCAAAGTCGCGGTGATTACGGGCGGGGCGACAGGTATCGGGCGGGCAATCGCGGAGCGGTTCGCGGCGGCGGGGGCGAAGGTGCTGGTCAATTACTCGCGCTCCGAAGAAGACGCGGCGGCAACGGTCGCGGCGATTACGGCGGCGAGCGGCACCGCAGCGATGTATTGCGCCGATGTCTCCGACGATGCCGCAGTGCGTGGGATGATGGCGCACGCGGTGGCGACATGGGGGCGGATTGACCTCTTGGTGAACAATGCGGGACACACGAACTTCGTGCCGCACGCCGACCTTGAAGGGTTGCTCGACGACTATTGGGATCGGGCGTGGGCGGTGAATGTCAAGGGCATGTTCTACTGTTGCCGCGCCGCCGCCGACCAGTTGCGGGCGAATCACGGCGCGGTCATCAATGTGACATCACGCGGCGGGATCAGCGGCAGCGGGAGCAGCATGGCATATGCCGCATCGAAAGCAGCAGCAATCTCGGTAACGAAATCGTTCGCCCGTGTCCTCGCGCCGGAAGTGCGGGTGAACGGTATTGCACCGGGTATCGTGCTGACGCGCTGGGTTGCGGGGCGCGAAGAGCACGTCCGGCGCGGCGCGGACGGCACACCGCTCGGTCGCCCTGCGGAGCCGGACGATGTCGCAAAGGTCGCGTTCGCCCTCGCCGCATATGCGGATTTCATCACGGGCGAGACGATCACCGTAGACGGCGGGCAGTCGCTGGGCAAATGAGGGGCGGCGTGTCCGTATCGCAGCGGAATAGCGCGGGCGGGATTGCTATTTTTTCGTGGCGTCGTAGGCGAGTGTGGCTTGGAGCATCTGCTTTGCGAGCGGGGCGGCGACGGTGCTGCCCTCGCCGCCGTTTTCAATGAGCACCGCGATGGCGTAGGTTGTGGTTTTTCCGGGGGCGTAGCCGATATACCATGCGTGCGGTGCGCCGTTCGGTACTTCGGCGGTGCCGGTCTTGCCACCGCTTTTGACATTCGGGATAGCGGCGGTGTTGGCATAGCCATTGGCGACGCTGTTTTCCATGATGCCGCGCATTTGGGCGGCGGTCTCGGCACGGATCGGGGTTTTCCACACTTTCGGCGTGTGGGTCTGGGCATTTGTGCCGTCGGCGCGGCGAACGGACGCGACGAGATACGGCTCCATCTCCTTCCCGTCGTTCGCCACCGCCGCCGCGACTAACGCCATTTGCAACGGCGTGGCGAGCAACTGCCCTTGCCCGAAGCCCGTCTCCGCCACGGCAGGGCCGCTATTGAGAAAATCGGGTCGGTTGGTGACGCGGCTGGCGTTCGTTGTCAGTTCAAAGGGGATTTCGGTATCGAAGCCGAACCGTTGCGCGTAGTCCGCCAGCGTCTTGCCGCCGAGCGTCTCCGCCGCGATCTGCGCGAAGACGACATTGAGCGACCACTGATACCCCTCCGTGACAGTCCACGATTGCTGCGCCTCGCGCCCCTTCGGGATATTTTTTTCGATCAGTTGATACCCTGCGATGTTGTATGCGCCACGGTCTACATAGGGGGTGTCGGGGCGGGCTTTGCCGGCATCGAATGCCGCCGCCGCCGTCACGGTCTTGAAGATCGAGCCGGGGGCGTACAAGCCCTGCGTCGGGCGGAAGACGAAGGGTGCGGCGGGATCGTTCCGCAGTTTTTGCCAGTACGCATCGGCGTCTTTGTCGGGGGCGGCAAGCCCTGCGGGATCGAGATGCGGTGTGGAGACCATCACGAGGACGGCACCCGTCTTCGCGTCCAGCACGACAACGGAGCCTTTGCGGGTGCCGAGGGCATCGGTTGCCTGTTTTTGCAGGGACTGCACGACGGTCAATTGCAGATCGCTTCCCTGCGGACGCTGGTGCAGGATGGACCATTGCAAAGCGGTGACGGGGTTCGCGTCGGTCCTGCCGGAGAGAGCGTCGTCATACTCGTTCTCCAGCCCGCTCGTGCCGTAGCGAAGCGGGCTGTAGTAGCCGACGAGATAATCGGCGGACGGATCGGGGTAGGTGCGGCGCACGGTGCCGTCCGCGATGATCTCTCGCCCGACGATCAGTTTGCCGTCTGCGCTGTAGACCTGCCCGCGCAATGCCCGCAACTCGGTGCCGAGGATGCGCGGGTTCCGCACGGTGCCGATGGGCGTGCGGGCGGTGTGCGCCTGAATCGCGCTTGCATCCACCGCTTGCTGCCGCACCAGTTGCAGACTGAGCAGCAGAAAGAGCGTCAGCAGCGCGTGCGCCACTTTCTGAGTCGTGCCGGTGAAAAGCGGTTGACCGGAGGGTGCGCCCCGCCAGAGTGCGACCGCGAGCAATGGCACCGCGAGCAACATGCACACGAGCCAGAGATGGTCATTGTGAGCGTACAGACCAATGCCGATAATGGCGAACAGACCGAGCGCGGCGACGGTGCGCGTCAGCGTGCCTGTTGCTCCGCTCATGCCAGCACCCCCGGAATGGCGACCGCTTCTGCGGGGCGTTTCATCGCGGAGATCGAGAGCAGCAACCCGACGATCATGAAATTTGAGAGCAACGAACTGCCGCCGTACGAGATAAACGGCAGCGTAATACCAGTGAGCGGGAACAGCCCCGTATTGCCGCCGATGATAATGAACGCCTGCAACCCCACCACCGTCGTCAGCCCGACTGCGAGGAAGCGGCTGAAATCATCTACCGCATCGAGCGCGATGCGATAGCCGCGATAGGCAAACAGGAGATAGAGCAGCAGCAACGCGAAGGTGCCGAGCATCCCCAGTTCCTCCCCAATAGCGGAGAAGACGAAATCGGTCTGGACGAGCGGGATATTCGTCGGGTCGCCCTGCCCCAAGCCGGAGCCGAAGACGCCACCCGCCGCCAATGCGTACTGCGACTGCACCAGTTGCGACCCGCTCCCCAGCCCGCGAGACCACGGGTCGAGCCAGATGATGACGCGGGTCTGTACATGGGGAAAGATGCGATAGAGCACATACGCTCCCACTGCGAACGCCGCCAACCCGACGATGACATAACTCGTGCGACCCGACGCGCAGTAGAGCATCGCAAGGAAGACACCGAAGATGAGCAACCCCTGCCCTAGGTCCTTCTGCACCACAAAAAGCATCAGCGAGATGCCCCACATCGCTAGCGCGGGGAGCAAGTACGGAAGCGGCGGCAACCGCAAACGCCCGATGGAATACGGCGCAAGCAGCAAATCGCGCTTGTCGCTCAGGTAGGCGGCGAGGAAGATGACGAGGATGATCTTGAGCATTTCGGCGGGCTGGAAGTAGAAGAAGCCGAGATTGAACCAGAGCCGCGCCCCGTTGATTTCGACGCCGAAGATTGCCACCGACGCCGTGAGGATGATCCCCGCGATAGCCCACGTATATTTGTAGTCACGCAGCAACCGCAGGTGCCGCCGCTTGAAGCCGAGCGCGATGCCACCCATCAGCACGAGCGCGGCGACGAGATAGGCGAGTTGCTTGACGGCGAGGTTCGCTTCGGGGGCGACATCCGGGCCGATGCGCTGGATCATCAGGAAACCCATCCCCGCCAATGCCGCCGTGATAGGGAAAAGCACTTCGTCCCCCA
>JBBRMX010000113.1:0-10738 GCA_038230615.1 Thermomicrobiales bacterium
ACAGTGCGGTGATCGAGGTGCTGCGGCAGCAGAAGGAGGATAACGTATGACGGCGCCGATGCGTCAGCCATTGGTGAACCTGCTCGCCGGACTGCCCGATTCGCCGGACGAAGCCCCGTTGTTGGCGCAGATTCGGGCGCAGGTCGTGGCGGATACTCGCGCCGTGGTCGTGCTGGATGATGACCCGACCGGCACGCAGACGATCTACGATCTCTCGGTATACACCGTCTGGGATGTGCCGACGCTGATCGATGCGCTGCGGCGCGACCCGCACGGCTTCTACATCCTCACCAACAGCCGCAGTCTGCCCGAAGCGGGCGCAGTCGCGCTCAATCGGGAGGTGGCGACGAACCTTCGCGCCGCGTCGGAGGCGACGAGGCGTGATGTGACGCTCATTAGCCGGGGCGATTCGACGATGCGCGGGCATTTCCCCGCCGAGACCGACGCACTCATCGCGGTGCTATACGCCGACAGCGCACGCCCGCAGATCATCATCGCCCCATTTTTTGCGGAGGGTAAACGCATCACGGTGCGCGATGTCCATTGGGTCCATGACGGCGAGACCGCCGTACCGGTGGGCGAGACCGAGTTCGCACGGGACGCGACATTTGGGTTTGCGTCGTCCAATCTGCGCGATTGGGTAGCAGAGAAGACGGGCGGGCGCATCGGGCGCGATGCGGTTGCCGCATTGCCGCTCGCTACGATCCGGCAGGGGGCGGACGCGGTGACATCGTGGCTCTTGTCATGTAATGCACCGGTGATCGTGCTGAACAGTGCAGCGGACGGCGACATGGCGGCAGCCGTCCTCGGTTTATTAGGCGCGGAACGGGCGGGGCGGCAGTACTTGGGGCGCACGGCTGCTGCATTTGTCCGCGCGCGTTTCGGGTTGCCGCGCCGCCCGTTGCTTGACCGTGATGCGATGGTGCAGCAGCGCGGGCCGGGGCTGATCGTCCTCGGTTCGTATGTGCCGAAAAGCACCGCCCAACTCGCACGGGCGCGGGCAGTTGCGGGGGTCCGCTCTGTGGAACTATCGGTAGATGCGCTGCTCGGTGTAGGCCGTAGTGCAGCGATCCAGAGCGCGATTGAGGCGGTGAACGTGGCATGGGAGGCGGGGAAAGACCCGCTCGTCTTCACCAGCCGCACCCTCCGCACCGGCACGACCGATGCGGAAAATCTGGCTATCGGGCAGCAGGTGTCGTCTGCTCTTGTCGCTGTCGTGCGCGGGCTGGACGCCGCGCCCGCCTATTTCATCGCCAAGGGGGGTATTACGTCCAGCGATATGGCGACGAAAGCCCTCGGCATCCGTCATGCGACGGTTCTTGGTGCGTTGCTCCCCGGTGTTCCCGTCTGGCGGACAGTAGAGGGTGAGCGGTGGCGCGATGTGCCGCTCGTCATCTTCCCCGGCAATGTGGGCAGGGAGGACGATCTTGCTCATGCGATTCGCGAACTCCGTGGTGCGGCAGGAGATGCGGAATAGGGGACGCGGCAGCGGCATTAAAAGAAGTACGGCATTCTGCCCACGCATCCCGGAAGGGGAACGCAATGAAAGCAATGTGGAACGGTATGACATTGGCAGAGAGTGACAAGACTATCGTCGTGGAAGGCAATCACTACTTCCCGCCGGAATCGGTCAATATCGAATATTTCAAAGACAGCAGCACCCACACAACCTGCCCGTGGAAGGGGCTGGCGAGTTACTACACGGTGGATGTGAACGGGCAAGAGAACAAAGACGCGGCGTGGTTTTATCCCGCCCCGAAGGATGCCGCGAAACAGATCACGGGGTACGTCGCCTTCTGGCGCGGCGTGAGCGTCGGGGAATAACAGCGATGCCGCAAGCGGACGGAATAGACACCGCCCGCCCGTTGCGGCATACTACCGCGGTTCCGGGGGTGGGTGGGTGCCGGTGCATCCTGCGGGCTTCAACCCCGTTGTGCGGTGTCGAGAGACGGCGCAGGTCGGTTCGACTCCGATGTACCCTCGCCAATGCTTCTGTATTCTTTGTTTACCCGATACGCTGCGCGAAGGTGTAGTAAAGCGGAATGCCGATAGCAAGATTGAATGGGAATGTGATGCCGATAGCGGCAGTGAGGTAGTAGCCGGGGTTCGCCTGCGGCAGCGCGATCCGCACCGCTGCCGGTGCCGCGATGTAGGAGGCACTCGCTGCCAGCACGCCGAGAACTGTGCGCCCGCCTGTAGATAACCCCACCGCTCCACCGAGCAGCACCCCGATTATGCCGTGCAGCATCGGCATGACAATCGCAAACGCGACAAGAAATATCCCTGCCACTCGCACTTCCCGTAGCCGTCGCGCCGCCACCATCCCCATATCGAGCAGAAAGAGTACAAGTGCGCCCTGAAAAAGCGTCGTAAACAGCGGCGCGACGGTCTTGTAATTCTGCTCACCCGACAACCAACCAATCACCAATCCGCCGACGAGCAGCAGAATGCTCCTGCCCGTCAGGAGCTCGCGCAGTATCGTGTGCCATGAACCGCCGCCCGACAACTTGGTGCGGGCGATCAACAGCGCGACAACGATAGCCGGAACTTCGAGCAACGCCACAAGCGTTGGCATGAACCCTTCGTACGGTACGCTCTGGCGGTCGAGGAAGGCGAGAATCGCCGCGAACGTTACTGCCGATACCGACCCGTAGTGTGCAGCAAGTGCCGCCGCGTTTGCGACGTCGAACCGCCCCAAGCCGCGCAGAACCGCATACGACCACACCGGAATCGCCATGCCGAGCAGCAATGTTGCGAGCGCAGGCTTCCAAAATACCCCGAAGGAGACTTTCGAGAGTTCTACGCCGCCGTGCAACCCGATGGCGATCAGCAAGTAGATCGAAAGCGAGGTGTACAACGCCTCTGGGAAGGCAAGATCGCTCCGTACTAACACCGCTACCATGCCGAGGGCGAACGCGAGCACCACCGGCGAGAGCACATTCATCCGCACCATCTCGACCACACTCATATCGTTTCTCCTCCCCTTCTGCGATGCACCAACACACTACGAATAGATAATCACGAAATGCATTTCGTTATTCCCATTTCGTATATGTGTGATCTCAGGGAGTGCGAAACAACACACCGCCGCCCGGAACGATTAGGCAGCGGTGTGGTTCGGTACGTTAGTTCGGCGCAGTTGCGGTAGTTTCGTGTGCAGTGTCGGGATGGCGGCAGAGAGTGCGGGCGATCCAATCTGCGGCGTCGGCGGGGGCGAGTTGACCGTTGAGGAGCAACGATGCGAACTGAATCGCGGCGTCGGTGAGGCGGCCGTCCGGGGAATCGGGAGCGTCACGGCGCAGATGCTCCGAAATCCATGCAGTACGATGCGTGCCGAAGAATGCGACAGCGGCGGCAGTTCCGGCGAAGTGTCGTGCCTGTCCATCCGACCCATCGTCGTATGCTGCCCGAAACCCGTACCCCGGCAGGAGATTTTGTCCTGCGGTGGCGAAATCCGCGATGGCACGCAGACCGGGGCGAATACCCGCTCCCCGCTCACCCAGCGAGATGAGGAACGCGTGCGGGTCATCCGGCGGCAACTTGGCAGCAAGATCGCGGGCAAGATCGGCAAGCGCGTGGCAGGCGGTCACGCTTTCAGCAACTTCCCGCGTTGAATGTCCCCGCCTGCTTGATCTGCACGACTGAACTTGCGGGTTGCCCTGCGGTAAGCAGCGACGACACGAGGAGCACGAGTGGCCCCGGTCCCGCATTGCGCCCCGCGTGCCGCAAACCCTCTACCTCGACGAACGAATCTCCGGGGGTAAGAAATGTTTCGCCAGTTGCCGGGAGAATCTCCGTACGGGGGGCAGTGCCATCTTTGGGTGAATGGGTGACGAGGGCAGTGCCGCAGAAGACGGTGTAGCCGAGCGTGCCGGAGACGACGTACGCGGTCTGCATCCCCGGATGCATATGCGGCGGGATAACCGCCCCCGATGCGAATGTGAAGCGGAGCAGTATCAATTCCTGCCCCGGTGCGCCCGCAGGCAAGCCACTGCTGAGTACTTCGCGGGTCACGCCATCCGCCTGTGTGACTGTGAGCGCGTCGGGGAGGGCGTACGTCGAAAGATCGGGAGCTGCAGATGTGGGTACGATCATCGGCACCAGCAGCACCAGCAATACAAGCCCCACGACTGCACGAACAGAAAACCAGCGCATCGGATTCGCTCCTTTATTGCCACTAGGGAACCGGGGAGCAATCATCGCATGAACGCCGCAGCAGCGATACCCTGTGTGCTCCGTGCTTCGTGCTTCGACGGGACAGGATCGAAACGGCGACGGGAAGGGGGGCTTTTGGATCAGGGGCTTTCGTTCGCCGCTGCGGTCAGCCAGCGAGTATCGAGCGTGCGGAGGACGCCCGCCGCACGCGCATCGTTCAGTGCCGTATTGAGCCGTGCGGTGAGCATCGGTGCGTCGGTGCCGGTAGCAATCACATAGCCGTTCGGTTGGATCGGGGCAGCGAGCAGCGCGAGCGTGGGGTCGGCGGCAATGGCGCGGCGGGCGGCGATGCCGTCCAGTATCACCACATCCACTTTCCCGATGCGGAGGGCGGCAAGCGCGTCGTCGCCCGAATCGTACGTGCTGTTCAACCGCACTGGCACACGGCGGGCAAATTCGCGGGCAGCAAGGTCTCCGTCCGACCCTAATTCCGCCCCGACGCGCTTCCCCGCAAGATCGGTAAGCGTGCGAATCGGTGCGCCTGCCAGTACCACCGCTCGTTCGCCCATTTCGACATACGGCGCGGAATAGGCGATCCCGTATGCGGGCGTCGGCGGCAACGCGGCAATGAGCACGTCCACTTTGCCGATGCGTAGCGCATCGTGGAGCGCATCGAACGGTGTGTTGACGATCTCTGCCTGCACACCGAGGCGCGTTGCAAGATCGCGGGCGAGGTCCACATCGTAACCACGCACGCCGTCCGGCAACGGGATCGCAAAGGGCGGCGTGCCGTAATCCATTCCGACACGGAGCACGCCGCGCTGCTGCACACGTTCCCACGTGGTGTCGGTCTTGCGCCCATCGTTATGGATGCTGCGGACGAAGCCACCGAACGGCACGACGAGGATGAGCGCAACGACGACGAGCACGATGCGCTCCGGCCACCGGATCATGGCGTATCTACCTTTGTAGGGCGCAATGCCCGCTGCACTTCGAGATACACAGGCTTCGGGGTAAAGTCGGGCGTGACGAATGTCCAGTTATCTTGCGCGGTGCGTGTAGCGGGCGCGAGCCGAAATTGCCACATCGCTACTGCTTGCGCCCACGGCCAGTGTTCCTGTGCGTACCGATACGCCGCGACGGTATCGCGTACACGGTCGGCGGGACGCACTGCACCCTCCCAGCGCGGGCTATCGTTCCAGCCGCCTTCAGTGATGTAGGCGAGTTTCACGCTGTCGCCCCGTGCGACCATCACGGCGCGGATGCGCTCGGCGTGCCGCCATGTGCGCGGATCGGTCGCGGGATCGGCATCGGGCGGCTTCGTGCCGCCGTAAGTATGGATAGCGAGCGCATCGAAGTACGGTGCTGCTCCTGCGTCGTACAACCGGGTGAGATAGGTAAGGTCGTCGAGACCGAGCGGTGAGCCGTCCGGCTCTGTGGTCGGGGCAAGCCCCGCTGCGAGGATTTGCATGGTGGGGTTTGCCGCCTTTACCGCCGGATAGACTGCTTTGAGCATTGCCGCATATCCGGCGGGGTCAACGGGACGCAACCCCCATTCCAGCGACAGATTTGGCTCGTTCCAGACGACGATCTGCCCCACGGCATCGCCATATCGCGCCGCGAATGCCGCCATGATACGGGCGTAGGCAGGGTACGATGGTTCGTCGAGGTATTTCCAACTCGTGCCGGTCGGCCTCGCCCATTGCGGTACGCCGTCTATGCGTGCGATGACGCGCAACCCTTGCCGGTGTGCCTCCCCGATGACGCGATCCGCATGTTTCCAGTCGTACGTGTCGGGGCCGTCGGGTTGGAGGTAGAGCCACGGGAAATATTCGACGATCCACGATGCGCCCATTTCGCGCACCATCTGGAGTTCACGCCGGATCGAGGCGGGGTCGCTCTCCAACGTCAGCCGGGTATGCACGCCAGCTTGCGAATTGTTCGTTTCCACGGAGGGAATGATTGGCGATGCAGCCGAGGAAGAAGCAGATGGACGGGCGGGCAGACCGTAGGCATCAGTGATTCCGGACGGCGGCGCGGCGCGGCGGAGCGGGCGAATATCGGTCCACCACGCTACTGCAACGGTCGTGAGAATGAGTGCCACGGCAAAGATTTCGCCGCCATGTGGACGGATGCGGTGATGAGTGCTGCGTCGTTCTCGGTTGCGCTTCATCCGTTCCACCCCTACCATACGCACCTAATGGCAGTGTACCATGTGCTTCCACTGGCAAGATGAATGGCTGATGAAGGGACATTACTCACCGTGCTCGTACTCATCTCCAACGACGACGGCATAGACAGCACCGGTTTGCACGCGCTCGTCGCGGCGATCAAAGAAGTCGCAGAGGTCGTCGTGCTCGCACCGAACCGGAACTGGAGCGCGGGTAGCCACCAGCGCACCTTCGACCGTCCTTTGCGTATCCTCGATGTGACGTTGCCGGACGGCACCCCTGCCCACGCCTGCGACGGCACCCCGGCGGATTGCGTTGCGGTCGGGTTGCTCGGTTTCCTTCCGCGCCGACCCGATCTTGTCGTGAGCGGTATCAACAAGGGCGCGAATATGGGCGACGACATCATCATGTCCGGCACGGTCGCAGCGGCGATGGCGGGCGTGATCGGCGGTGTGCCTGCGGTCGCAATTTCTCAGGCAGGGCATTGGGATTTGGTTCAGTGGGATTTTGCCGCCGCCGCATCGTTCGCCGCCCATATCGTGGAGGCACTGGGGCGAGATGCAATCGCGCCGGATACGCTGCTGAATGTCAATGTCCCCGATCTGCCGTTTGATGCCATCACGGGTGTCGAGGTGACGCGGGCGGGGCGGCGCATCTACGCAGATGCCCTGATCGAGCGCACCGATCCCGCAGGACGGCGGTACTTCTGGGTCGGTGGCGAAATGCCGGGTGGTCATCTTGAACCCGGCACCGACATCGCTGCCATCGCCGAGAGCAAAATCAGCATCACGCCGATTCACCTCGATATGACGAACCATCGCCGTCTCGATGCCGTCGCGCAGCGAGACTGGAATGCGGTGCTCCGCGACGGCGCGGCGCGGCGATAACGAGAGGCGCGATGCAACAGGAAAACCGAAAAGCAAGAAATGCAATCGGGCGGCGGGCGGTGATCGGTGCGGCAGGCAGCCTGCTCGCCGCGTTGCTCGCGGCGTGTGGGAAGCCGAACGGCGGGGACACGCTCTTTCCGGCTGCCGCTGCCCCCCCCGCAACCACGGGTAGTACCGCACGGGTGAGTACTGTGGTCGGTACGCTCTCCCCACCAACCGTGCCGCCAGTTGTGGTATCGTCCGGCGGCACGGTTATCGCCGTGCCGACCGCGCAGCGCGGCACCCCGCCGCCCGACTTCTTGCGGATGCTCGCATATGTGCCGGAACCCGCGAGCCGCTGGAACAATGCGCTTACCTTTGCGAACCTCGGCGCGGTGCGGCGGCTGTATAATTTCGAGGCAATCCGCAATGTTACGGACCTCCGCGCACAAACTGGCGCGATGCGCGACTATACCGATGCCACGGCGGGTTGCGCCCTCTCCGATTTTACCGGGCAGGTATACGCAAACGGACAATGGCGAACGGCATTCGGGTTCGATGTGTTTCAGGTGGACCGCGAAATCAGCCCCGGTATGCCCCCGCTCTCGTTTTCCCGGATGGAGGGGGTATTCGATTCCGACGCGGTCGCGGTCGCCCTGCAAGCGGGTGGCTACCTGCCCGCTACCACACCCAACGGTGCGCCGTACGACAGTGTGCGCGGCGACAACGAAGCAAATCTTGCGGACCCGCGTACTGGCATCGCGCTCGGGCGTATGAACCGGATAACAGCATCACAGGAGCGTATCGCCGTCGCGCCCGCTACAGTGCTGATCGAATCGGCACTGGATGCCGAGCAGCGCAAAGGCACCTCACTCGACGCGAACCCCACGTTCCGTGCGCTCGCGGCGGCATTAGGCAATGTAACCAGTGTCGCAACTGCCGCGCCGGACGTGTTCGTCGCTGCGACCGCTGTGCTGACCCCCGATGTGGTGGAGCGGCTGACACGCGGCTATATCGCGCTCCGCCCCGCCGAACTCGTGGCAATGGGCTACACCGACGCAGGGAACTTCGGGCGCACGATGCACATCGCGCTCGTCTATGCCAACCCCGCCGATGCCGCCGCCGATGAGCCGGAAGTGCTCCGGCGGTATCAGTCGTTCCGCAGTTTGCGGACGCAGCAGCTCTTCATCCCCACCTATGCGACGGGCGCGACGAGCCGTACCGTCACCTCCGGTGGTAAGGGGGTCGTAGTTGTAGACCTCGCATTGCAGCGGCAGGCTGTCCTCGGTCGCTTCTGGTTCGATACATGGCTGACACGCGATGCGCCGCTCTTTCGGCTTCCCGCTTCCGCAACGCCTGCTACCGGCCCCGTCCCCGCCAGTACGCGCACACCGTAAATTATGCCGGGTTCGGCGCGTTGATATTCATTTCGTGCGTCAGTAGAATCGCCTCCGCAACTTGGCGCATAGATTTCCGGCTGTCCATGCTTGCTTTGCGGATACGGTGAAATGCCTCCGATTCGCGCAACCCCTGTGTTTCCATCAGGACACCCTTCGCCCGCTCGACGACTTTGCGCGTTTCGAGTGCGTCTTTGAGATCGGTCACCTCGCGCTGCAAATCAACGAACTCGCGATAGCGCGAAAGCGCGATCTCAATCGCAGGGACGATCTCTGCCTCGCGGAAGGGTTTGATGAGGTAATACGACACCCCCGCCTGCGTCGCACGCTGGATCAAATCCTGTTCGCTGAACGCAGTAAGCAACAGCACCGGAGCGATGCGCTCTGCCGTGAGCGATTCTGCAGCGGTAATACCGTCTACTTCGGGCATTTTGATGTCCATAATGACCAAATCAGGGCGTAAGGTACGGGCGAGTTCGAGCACAGTACGCCCGTCTGCCGCCTCGCCAACGACGATATGCCCAAGCCCGGTCAGCATCTCTCGCAGGTCCATGCGGATGATGGATTCGTCGTCCGCGATGACGATGCGTTGTTTGTCCACGATGCGCCCCCTCCAAACGGACAAAAGACTGAGGGCTGAGTGCAAAGCGCGAACGCCTCACGCTACTCAGTTCTCAGTCCTTCTCTCGCGGTGCGTAGAAAAAGGTGGTCGGGGAGACAGGATTCGAACCTGCGACCACACGGCCCCCAGCCGTGTGCGCTACCGGACTGCGCCACTCCCCGATGTGTGCGAATAGTAGCACGTTCACCGGCGGGGTGCAAGTTGCGCGGGCGCGTGCGAGATCGTATATGCTTGCAGCATAGCGTAATTCGACGTAACAAGGGAACAGTCGCAATGGCAGACCAACCGCGTATCTCCTCTACTCCTCTCCCGATGCCGCGGTTCGCGCACTGGCCGATCTGGCTCAGCGGTGTGCTCATCGGTGTCTCGTATGCACTGCTGCCGGAGACCCTGCGTATCGGGCCGCGCTGGTCGCTCCTCGCGGTGATCGGGGTGATGTTTCTTGCGATCAGTGTCGTGCGGTGGCGCGAAATGCACTACACCACGCATTATCTCGCCCTTGCGGTCACTGCAATCGCAACGCTTGCGGTCATCTCCAGCGCATTCTTTCTGATCTTCCGTCTGACGACCGGCACAGAACCTGCCACACAATTGCTGCGCTACGGTGCCCTCGTATGGGTAGCAAATGTGCTGACCTTCGCACTGTGGTACTGGAATGTTGACGGCGGCGGGCCATTCAAGCGGCACATGAACCAGCCATATCGCAGCACGGATTTTCTCTTTCCGCAAAAAACTCTCGCGCCCGACGAAACTACGCCGGAATGGATGCCGGATTTTGTGGATTATCTCTTTCTCTCCTTCAACACCAGCGCGGCATTCAGCCCGACAGATACGCTCATCCTCTCCCGCTTCCCAAAAATGCTGATGATGATACAAGCGTCCATCTCGATCATCGTGCTTGCGGTGCTTATCGCCCGTGCGATCAATACGCTGCCATCGTAGCAACGCGCTCCCACGCAGTATCTAGCCCCGGCACGGTTGGATACTGCGTCATCGCCTCCGGCAGTATCCACTGCCACCCGTCTGCCTCCCAATCCGTGCGAATTGTGGCGTCTTGCCCTACCGTGAAGCGGAACGGATGCACAACCCAGCGGTGCGTACCGTCGTCCACGGTGAACAGTTCCTCCGCCACCGAGAGTGAGACTGCAGGCGGCACGAGACCCGTTTCTTCGCGTATCTCCGCCCATGCCCGGTCGGTTGCGGAGGCATCGCCGGGTTCCACGTAACCGCTGATTGCTGCCCACCGCCCCGCGTAGGTCCGCATACGCGGGGATCGCCGGACAAGCAGGAGTTCGCTACCCCCTTCTGTTTCTCGCACAAGAAAGCAGCTGACGACGTGGGTGGATGGATCTAATTGCTGCAAGGTTTTCTCCCGCGTCAAAGCGCGGGCATTTTGTAGATGCCCGCGCTCGTCTTCATTCTTTCGTTGCCTCGGTTAACGGCGCGGATACTGCGCCAGCGTCACTTGCACATCGCGCTGATCACGTCCCCGCTGAATCGTGACCGTGATCGTATCTCCCGGCTTCT
>JBBRMX010000114.1:0-10646 GCA_038230615.1 Thermomicrobiales bacterium
CAGGACCGCCTTGATGCCGGGGTTCGCGTCCAGTGCCTTCTGCGTCACGACGGGCGTGATCTGATAGACCGGGAACAACTTCTTGTCGTCGGTCAGTACCACAAGATTGTTCGCAGCGATGTCGCCGTCGGTGCTGAACGAGACGGCAATATCTGCCTGCCCCTCAATCAGCCCCTTGTATTTCAGACCGGGGTCAACCGCGATGTACTTCTTCAGTTTGAAGTTGCCGTACGCCTTCTGGATGCCGGGGATACCGTCCTCCCGCGCCTCGAACTCTGCCGGTCCGATCATCGTCAACTGGTCCGCCTTCGCCGCCATGTCGGAGATGCTCTTGACGCCGAACTTCATGCTGCCCGCTGCCGTCATCGAGAGGGCTTGCGTGTCGTTCATCGGGGCGGGATCGAGCCAGACGAACTTGTATTTATCCGCGTAACCCTTCGATACCGCATCGTAGACCTGCTTCGCGTCGGTGTTGCTCGGCAACTTCAGCACGGTCAGCAACCCGGTGCCGGTATATTCCGGGTACAGATCGAGATCGCCCTTTTCCATCGCCGCTTGGCAGACCGGAGTGCCGCCGAGGTTGAGCTTGCGTTCCACTTTCGCGCCCGCCTGTTCGAGCAACAGCGCGTACATGTTGCCAACGATGAATTCTTCAGTGAAGTCCTTCGAGCCGACCTTGATCGTGCCGGTCAGTTTGGCGTTCGGCACCGAACCGCTGGTCGTCGTGGATGCGCCCGTTGCGCCCGTGGTCGTCTTCGCGGTTGCCTTCGCTTCGCTGCCGCCACACGCCGCAAGTACCGCCGCGCTTGCGAGAGCCGCCGCGCCACCGAGCAATGTGCGTCGTGAGAGCCGTTTCGTCCCGTCCATCGTGTGACCTCCTCATTCATGCACCCGTGTGCCATAATCTACAACGTGCAGATCATACAAACCATCTCTTACGATTGCATTGCGGGCGTCCGCGCTGCCCGCTGCACGAGGCTGAGACCGATCTCCGCCGTCAGTGCCAACAATGCAACCGGCACCGCCCCTACGAGCAGGACGCTGGTATCATATAGCGCAAACCCCCGTGTAATGAAAATGCCCAGCCCGCCGCCGCCGATAAATGCGGCAAGCGTCGCGCTGGCGATCACCTCCACCGCCGCAATGCGAATACCCGCGACGATCACAGGCAGTGCTAACGGAAACTCCACCCGCCGCAGCATCGTCGCGCCGGACATGCCCATGCCGCGGGCAGCTTCACGGATCGCAGGATCAATCGTACGAAACGCGGCATCGGTATTGATGAGAATCGGCGGCAGCGCAAGCACCGTCAGGGCGACGAGTGCCGCCGTCAGCGACAGCCCGAAGTAGGGGAGCGCGAGAAACAGCACCGCAAGGCTTGGCACCACCCGCAGCGCATTAAAGCCGTTAATGAGCGTGAGCGATGCAACGCGGGAACGCGATGTCCACACCCCAAGCGGCACGCACACCACAATGCCGATCCCCAAGGCAATAGCGACAAGCAAAAGATGCTGCCGGATCGCTCCGCCAAGATCGTCGGTATGTGCGAGTGCGTAGTCGTATGCGTGTCGTAGTATATCCATCGTGTGTGTCTGTCTGTCCCTTCCCGGTTCAGTGGTATCGCAAGCAAAGTGCCACAGCACACTTCCGGGGAAGTGCGATCTTCTATTACAATGCAGCGAGTGCCTGCGGCATTCCTTCTGACTGCGAAGCGTGCGTGGATGGGCGATGCGCCCATGCGAGTACATAGGTAATAGGGAGCGCGATGATTGCCACATTGCTTCGTACGACCAACCATAGCCCGACAACGCCGAACGGAATCACGCTCACCGAAGACGGCGCGGCGATCCCCGTGCGATCTCCCGCGATCGCGTGCGAACCCCTCACGCCCGACCAGATTTCGGACGCGCTCGCGGACACGCACACCGACGGCTTGCTTTGGTTGGAGATACAAGACCCGACTGATGACGATATCACGCTGCTTCAGCAGGAATTCGGGTTCCATGCGCTGGCTATCGAAGATGTGCAGCACGCGGGGCAACGCCCGAAAGTAGATGATTACGGAGAGTTCGCCCATGCCGTGCTCTACGCCGCCGGACGCGACGCTGCCGACGAACTGCACCTGCACGAAGTAGACCTCTTTTACACGCACCAGTACATTGTCGCCGTTCACTGGGGACCATTGCCGCTGCTTGCGGATGCGCTGGAACGCTGGCGTCGTAACGCCGAGATCACGCACGCGGGCGTAGGGGCATTGCTTTATGCCGTCTTTGATACGATGGTGGACACATTCTTCCCCATTCTCGATGCGATTGAAGCCGAAGTGGAAAACCTCGAAGACCGCATCTTCACGAGTGTTCGCAATGCGAATTTTCGCAACATCATCGTGGAAACACTCGTTGCCCGCCGCCGCGACTTGCTTTTCTTGCGCCGTGTCGCGTCGCCGATGCGCGACGCGGTCAGCGCGATTCAGCGGCGGGCGACGGATCATGGACATACGTGGCTGGCACCCTACATGCAAGATGTCTATGACCATATTGTGCGCGTGGTGGACACTATTGATATGCAGCGCGACCTGCTCAATGGCGCGATGGATGCCTCGCTCTCCGTCACCTCGAACCGCCTGAACGAGGTGATGAAAACGATGACCGCAAGTAGCATCGTCCTGATGGCGGACGCGCTGATCGCAGGTATCTATGGCATGAATTTCCATATCATCCCGGAACTGACGTGGACCTATGGCTACCCCTACGCGCTCGTGCTGATGCTTGTTGTATCGCTCGCGATTGCGTATGCATTTCGTCGGGCATGGTGGCTCTGAGCGCGAAGCGTGCTCTCACGCGAATGTGCGGCTCTGCTCGCGGCTGTATGCCCAGATCGCCAGCGCGACGAAGACCGCACCGTACCCGACGAGCCACAATACGCTTGCCCCGACCGACGACCCGGTGTTCGCGCCTATCGCGCTCCACGCCAACTGTGCGAAGCGATACGTCGGGGTATACGGCGCGATTGTCTGCACGACAGGCGGCAGGAATTCGCGCGGCGTAAACAGCCCGGACGCGAACGAGAGCGGCAGATAGATGATATTGACAATCGGCGCGGCGGCACTCGGCGGGGCGAGATTGCCGATAGCGAAACCGAGCGCGACGAACGGTAATAGCCCCAGTTCCATACGGAAGATAAGATTTACGAAGGTGGAGGCACTGAGCGGTATCTTGCCGACGATCATGCCGAAGGCGAACAGCGCGGCAAGCATCACGGCGGAAAAGGCGAGTGCGGCGACGACCTTTGCCGCCAGATAGACAGTCGGGCGGAGCGGCGTTGCCCGCATCAACACATTGGTGCGTTGCCCGCGCTCCGCCGCGATGCCAACACCGAACGAAAAGAGTGCGACATTGATCGCACCATACGCCGCGAACGACGCAAGTTGGAACACGCCCGCATCCACCCCGTAAATGTGCTTGCCTACATTCGGCAACCCGAAGAAGACGAAGAAGACTATCGGAAATGCGAGGCTGATGACCGCAAATGCGGGGTTGCGGACGAGGCGCAGCAATTCCGCGCGTGTCTGCATCAGCAGCATCGGCAACAGTGGCGCAACGCGCTCCCGCGAGGCGACGGGAACAGTGGGGACAATAGGGGTGGTCGCGCTCATGTCTGTGCTCCGTTCGCGGGGTGTGTGAGGGAGAGAAAGGCTTCTTCCAGCCCCGCGCCTGTCACTTCGAGGTTGGTCATTGCGACGCCGCGTGCGAACAGACCGCGCAGCACCGCTTCTGGCGACGACGTAAGCAGCGTCGCGTGATGCGGCGTGCAATCCAGTGACTGCCACGGCAGCCCTGCGAATAAGTCATCCGTGAGGGGGGTGTCGCTGTCGAAGCGCACGCGCTTGCCCGCTGTCCGCGCTTTGATCGCCGCCGGGGAACCGTCCGCGATGATGCGCCCGCCATTAATGACGACGATGCGATCTGCCAGTGCATCGGCTTCTTCCAGATAGTGCGTCGTCAGCACGAGGGTCTTGCCAGCGCGGACAAACCCGCGCATCTGCGTCCAGAATGACTGCCGCGTCTCGACATCGAGTGCGACAGTCGGTTCATCGAGGAAGATCAAATCGGGGTCGCCGCAGATGGCGAGCGCGAAATAGACTCGTTGCCGCTGCCCGCCGGAGAGCGTGCCAACGCGGGCGTTTGCCTGTTCCGCCAGCCCTGCCCGTGTCAGTACATCGGCAGCGGGCAGGGGCGCGGGATAGTACGAGCGGAATACATTCACCAGTTCGCGCACTTTGAGTGTTTCCGGAATGCCGGATTCTTGCAACATCACCCCGACACGGCTGCGGGCGCGAAGATCGTGTGGTGTGTGTCCGAAGATGCGGACGCTGCCTGCGGTCGGTTCGCGCACGCCGAGCATGATGCTAATAGCAGTCGTTTTGCCCGCGCCATTCGGACCGAGGAACGCCAGCACCTCTCCGCACTCCACAGCGAGGCTGACATCGTCCAATGCCCGCACTGCGCCGAACTGTTTGCTCACATGGTCGAGCACGATTGCCCGCTCCGCCATTGCACAAGTCCCTTCTATCGCCTGCGACACATGCATGCCACCTGTCGCGTAAGACGAAACGCCCGCCTTGCGTGTTCCATCGCGGGGCGGGCGTGTACGGTTTTGGGCGTGTAAAAGGTGGGGCGTTAGCGTGCGTGCAGCGCGTGACCGACGACCAGCATGCCGATGATGCCAATTGCGGGAATAGCGAGATAAACCGTCGCCCAAACGAGAAACTGCATCACACGCTCGTTCGGGTTCAGTTCGGTGAACGAATACCGCTTCGGCTGGTATTTCGGTGCGCTGGTTGCCGTCGTGCCGTTCATGTCCTCTGCCATCGCGCTTCCCCTTTTCGTAGTGTGCGCTACAAACATGTTGGTGTGTTTGTAATTATCGCACATCGCGTGCGCGAGGTAAAGGGGGAAGGCGGGATGTCGTGTGGATGGCGGAGAGCACTCCCCATAGTGCGCTCAGATGGACGCCGAGACTGAGAACGTGGAGGTCCTCGAAAAGATTATGGACCGCGACGGCGACGATGACACCGGTGATGCCGGTGGCGATGGCGCGGGCGAAGGGGTCGTGCCGCGTGCGTTGCGTCGCCTGTATGCCCGTCACGAGCAGTGCGCCGATCAGCACGAGATATGCGGCAAGCCCGATAATGCCGGTTTCAGCGGTAATGTGAATGTAGTAGTTATGCGCGTGGACTTGCGATTTCATGAAGGGGGAAGTGAAGTAGCGGGCGTCGTACTCCCGCCCGTAGTTGCCCAAGCCGACGCCGCGCCACGGGTGATCTGCTGCCATGCGCAACCCGCCGAACCAGTACGCCATGCGCTCTTTGACGGCGAAATTTGCATCCGTGATCGGCACACGGTCGTAATCGAGCAGAATGAGGCTGCTCGACACACTGCCGAGCCGCTGTTGCAGACTGTCCGGTAGATAAGTACCGCCGCCGAGTGCCAAGAAGAGTGCCAGCAGCACGGTCAACACCGACACCGCAACCGCCGCCCGCCTCCCCGCAAGGAGCATCATCACGATGACGCCCGCCGCGACGCCGACCCATGCCCCCCGCGAGAACGAGAAGAAGATGCCCGCCAGCGCGAAGACCGCGCTCAATCCGATGCCCGCCAGCACTGCGGTGTGCGTAAGGAGCGCACGCGCTGCCGCACGTTCCACAGGAAGCGGCGCGTGGATCGTGTGCCACCATGCCGCTATGCGCCCCGGCAGCACCGCCACCGCCCAGACCGCGACAGCGAGCGCGACCGGGAAGACCATTTCGAGATATGCCGCGTAGGAGTTCGGGCGACCGAATGTGCCGAATGCGCGGGAGAACGCCGCCGAGAATGCGAACGAGGCATTACCGAGATGCAACTTGCTCTGCACGCTGCCGACAAATGCTTCCGCGCCTGCCCCAACGCAGATCGTTGCAAGCAACCCCGCCCATGCGCGGCGCGTGGTCAGTTCGGCGCGGGCGATGGCGTAGACCACGAGGGCTTCGCCCCACCGCCACCCCTCGGCAACCGTCGCGCCGACATCGCCCGCCACCCAAGCCGACGAGAGAATAACGCCATAAAAGGCGAGAAAACACCACAACACGGGGTCGCGCAGCCACTCCCAGCGTGCGCCCCGGATCGCCTGCCCGATGAGCCACGACCCGAAGACGAGCAGAAACGATGCCTGTGTCCACGTCAGCCCACGTACCGCGACATATTGCTGTGCGGGGACGGAGAGTACCGCCATGTAGAGACCGTAGCGCGGCTCTGCCAGTGTCGCCATGACGACCGCAATGCCGACGACGAGCGCGGCAAGAGCCATCCACCCCGCCGCAACGAGCACGCCGAGTGCCGCAACTGCAAGCATCACCGTCAGCGCGGCGGCGGCAAACGGCGTCCCCCGCAGGTCATCCAGCGTGAGGCGGCGGATCGGTTGTGCGGGGAATGCTGCCATCTCTCAATGTCCCGTTACGGTCTGTTCGCACACGAATGGACAGACATCTGTCTTGCCCGGTACATACATCAGGGGCGGGCATGTGCAGCGAGGACGCCCTCGAAGAAGGGGATCGTGCGGCGCAACCCTTCATCGAGCGGGATGCGCGGCGACCACCCCGTGAGCGACTGCGCCTTGCCGATGTCCGGGCAGCGGCGGTTCGGATCGTCGCCCACGGCGGTGGGGCGTTCGACGAAGGGCAAGTCGCGGTCGGTCGCCCGCAGAATCGTCTCCGCGAGATTGCGGATAGTGCGCTCGTCCGGGTTGCCGAGATTAATGACCTCGCCATTGGCGGCGGGCGTCTCCATCACGGCGAGTAATCCCCGGATGAGGTCTTCCACGTAGCAGAAGGCGCGGGTGCGGTTGCCGCCATCGTAAAGCGTCAGCGGCTCACCGCGCAGTGCTTGCGAAAGCAGGTTCGGGATAACGCGCCCGTCGTTGACATCCATACGCGGCCCGTAAGTGTTGAAGAGGCGTACGATGCGAATGTCTTGCCCGTAGATACGGTGGTATTCCATCGTGAGTGATTCCGCGAACCGTTTGCTTTCATCGTAACAACTGCGCTCGCCCACGGGATTGACATTGCCCCGATAGGTCTCGCGCTGCGGGTGTTCGAGCGGGTCGCCGTACGCCTCGCTGGTGCTGGTGAGCAGCAGGCGTGCGCCCGTCGCTTTTGCCAGTTCGAGCAGGTGATAGGTGCCGAGGGCATTGGTGAGATGCGTCTCGATGGGATGCCCGCGATACCCCTCTGGGCTGGCGGGCGAGGCAAGATGATAGATGCGGTCGAGTGGACCGGGGTCGGGCAGCGGCTGCACGATGTCGAGTTCGGTGAAGGTGATCGCCCCGCTCTCGAGATGGGCGAGATTCGCGGGCTTGCCGGTGATGAAATTGTCCCACACCAGCACCTCATCGCCACCCGCAAGGAGGGCATCTACGAGATGCGATCCGATGAACCCCGCGCCCCCCGCCACCAGTATTCGCACCCACGCCCCCTGTCACCTGCCGCTATGTCGCCGTCTCTGCGGCGCATGATACCAGAAACCGCAAGGCGTGGGTGCGGATACTGGTAGCGGGAAATGTCCTGCATTTCGCACCGTGCGAGAGGGTAACGTTGTTTTACGTGGCGGGCGCGACATCGGTACGGGCAACGGGGGCGGCACTAAGCCGGGCGGCGAGCAGCGCGAACCAGAATGTATACGCCAGCATGTGAAGGAAATACCCCTGATCTACGAAACCGTGAACGACGAAATCTGCCAGTGCGCCCGCCGCACCGATGGCGAACACAAAGCGCGTCGGCGTGCCGTTGTACCGGTTCGCCATCGCGCTGCGCCATGCCCGGATTGCCAACGGTACGAGCGTGAAGATCAGCCATGTCAGCCCCAGAATACCGAGGCGCACGTAGAAATCGAGCACGAGATTGTGCGGGTGAGAGGTGAACCGCTCCGGCCACGCGGCGGGGTCAATGTAGCGCGGGGCATAGTGCGAAACGAACTGATCCAGCCCGACGCCCCAGACGGGGTGATCGCGCAGCATCGCGGCGGCGGAATGCCAGATGTACCGCCGCAATCCTTCGCTGCCGCTGTCCGCTTGCAACACCGAGGCAAACCGCGCCGAACCGCTCAAAAGCAGCCCCACCCCCACGATGACGACTGCCGCGACATACCCCGCCAGCAACCGGCGATTGCCGACGCCGACAAGCACGATAAGCACCGCTACCGCTACCCCGATATAGCCGCCCCGCGAGAACGAAAGCAAGATCGCGCCACCCATCAACATGGTTGCGGCGGCATATGCCCACCTGCGCCGATGATCGTTGCGCTCGCAGAAGAGATACGCCACCGTGAACGGCACGATGCGCCCTAAATAGAGCGCGACCTCGTTCGGATGCCCGAAGAGCGAACGGATGCGATGCACGCCCTCCACCCCGATCCCCGCACCCCGCACAAACTGCCAGTAGCCGATAAGAGCAATGATGACGCCTGACAGCACCAGCGCATCGAGCGCGATGCGCCATGTGCGTTCGGTGTCGCGCTCCAAGAGAGCGGCGGCGAGCAGAACAAATACGACCGGGAAGACGATGACGGTGCGGAACTCGCGGAGGCTGTCGCCGCGATGGGCGGGGTCCGCCACTGTGAGCAACGAGAACGCGCCGAGCAGCAGAAGCGAGACCGCCGCCCATGTCCCCGGACGCCGAAGAAAGCGCACCGCGTCGGCACGAAAAGCGGGCAAATCCTCTCGCGCCAGCGGCACGACCCCGGCAGTGATTGCCACTTTCCCGAATGCGGGCGCGACCCGGAGCGCGAGATGCGCCGCCGCCGCCAGCCCCGCGACGATGATGAGCAGCATCGTGCGGTCGAGGCGCAACCCCGTGCCGGGGGAGACGGCATCATGCAGCGGGAAGGTCACGGGGATTACGGCAACGACGAGCGCGGGCAACCGTACCCCGACCACGAAGATGACGAGCAACGGCACAACGGCGAAGATCGCTTTCGGCACAAGAAAGAGCAGCAGCACCGCCGCACCGATCACGAGCAGCGCGGGATCGGTGTGCGACGAGAACGGAAGGCGACGGGAAACGATGCGGGCGGGCGCAGCAGTCATCGTACCGCCGCCGCCCGCCGGATGCGCCGCCGCCGTAGTGCCGCCCGCGCCGCGCCGATGCTCTCAATGGCGAGCACCATTACGGCACCGAGCGCGAAAACTGCCGCGCCGCCCGTGACGAGTGGTTGCACCCACCCAAACGGCACGACCCGCCCGACTGTCACCCCCGTAAGGCGCACAACGGGCAGCGTGATTGGATTCGCGCCGCCGCTGAGCGGAGGGGCGAGACGCACCGTGACGACATGTCGCCCGTCCCAGAGATTGTCCGCGAGCGTCGTCGCGCCGGTTTCATTCAGGCGCATGATTGCGGTCTCGACGCCGTCCACCGAGACCGATACAGTGCCGCTCCCCGTGACGGCGATTGCAGTGCCGGTGAAGGCGAGGGGCAAGGCGGCATCGCTGCTGGTGGCGATTGCGGTATCGGTGCGCGTCCAACCCGTGCCGGTGCCGATGGCGGTGTCGGTAGCGGCGAATCTGCCCGGTCGGAGGGTCTGGTTTCGCGCCCACTGACGCACGGCAAGCCACGACGGGCGCGGCGTGAAATCGTAATTGACGAGAGCGAAGTACGGCTCCGGTTTCGGTCTGCCGCGATCCAAGCCCTGATAGCCGAATTGCCCCGGCGGTTCCGCCCACCGGAAGCCCCAGATATATATCGCGCCCATCCACGGCCATTCCTCGGTCATGCGGTCTAACCCCATGACGAGATACCGCGCCTGCGTCTGCTCGTCCACATTCGGTCCCCAGATGCTCGGTTCGCCGTCCCACCCGCGCGGCAGGGAGTTGTAGCCGTATTCGGTCGCCCAGATGGGAGTGCGGGCGTCGCCGTAGCGTTCCATGATCTCATGAACGTAGATTGGGCGGGAGATATTGAAGCGGTCGGGCGCAAGGCGGCGGTCGTCTGGTGGTTCGCCGAGCCCATAGACATTGACCGCCATCGCATCGAAAAAGCCCTTCGCGCCGTTCTGGTAGAGCATCTCGTAGAAGATCAGGTCGGAAACGCCGACGGCGGGGTCGGTCTCTTTCGTTGGTGCCATCGCAGCGGTGACAACGAGAATCGCGGGGTCGCCCTCTTTCGCCGCCGCATATGCCCGTTTGAGCATATCGGTGTACTGGATGACATTGAGCGTGCCGCCCCATTCGTTGGTCAGGTTCGGCTCGTTCCAGATTTGCACGGCGGTGAGTTTGCCCCGGTAGTGGGCGGTGACCTCACGCACGAAGTTCGCGTACGCGGTGAGGTCGTTCGGCGGCCCGCGTTGGCACTCGCCCGCCATATTGGTTTTGCCTTGCCTGCTCCATGTGGGGGCGTTGTCGAGGCGCACAAGGATGCCGATGCCTGCCTCATTGAGTGCGTTGACGATCACATCGAATTTCTGCCACGTCGGTTTGTTGTTCGCGGCGTCCCAGTAGGTGCCGGGGCTTTTCTCGATCTCACACCACGAAAACGTCTGGCGCACCGAGGTGACGCCGCCATCTTTGAGCATCGCCACCGTGCGCCGGACATTGTTCGGGTCTGCTTCTTTGTCCAAGAA
>JBBRMX010000115.1:0-10612 GCA_038230615.1 Thermomicrobiales bacterium
ATATAAGGGTGTTGCATTGTATGGCCAGCCGCGCCGAGAGGTGACCGGCGACCAATGGAGGAACAGAGATGTCGTTGCAAACGCCGGTCGGGTTGTTGACGATTGATGGTCGGCACAAACTCATTGAAGACGGGCTGTATCAGAATTACCTCACCTACTTCCGCAAAGCGGAGGATACCCGCCGCTGGAAATTGCACAAAGATATTCCGTGGGAAAAGAGCAACCCCGAAATCTCGGACGACATCGCCACGATGGTCGAGGGGTACTTCGCGGTCGAGAGTTACTTACCCGATTACGTCACAAAGGCGATGCAGATGATTCGCCGCTCACGCGGGCGGGCATGGTTTCAGGCAAACTGGGGCTACGAGGAATCCAAGCACGCGATGGCGTGGGAGACGTGGCTCACGACTTCCGGCAAGCGTACCCCGAAGCAGATGGAAGAATACGCCGATTTCCTCTCCGAAAAAGAGTGGGATTTGCCGTACGACACCCCACGCCGCATGATTATCTACCAAATGGTGCAGGAGCTAGCGACCTACCTGAATTATCACAACCTCGCCGCTCGCGCCAAAAAAGAGGGCGATCCCGCCCTTGAGACCGCGTTGCGAATCGTGGCACAGGACGAAATCGCACATCACGGCTTTTTCTACAAGGGCGTGCAGTTGTACTTGCAGTACGACACTGCCAACACGCTGGACGACATCGCCCTCGTGTTGAAGTCGTTCAATATGCCCGCCCGCAATTTCCTCAAGAACTGGGACGAGTTCGAGGAACTGGTAGCGAAGGCGGGGATTTACGGGCCGCGTGAGCATATCAAAGATGTGCAAAACCCGATCCTCAATGCCCTCGGCTACGAGAACCGCCGCGACTTGGAACGCGCCGCCTTGCGCCTCCGCATTGCTCCGGAAGGCATCGGCCCGCAGGACATTCCCGACTGGGTGAAAGAGCCGGGAGACCGCTCCCCCGACGCCCTCGTCGTCCACGCCGGGGATTAAAACCCCACCGGTAGCCCGCAGAACGGTCTGTGGGCCACCGAGGCAACCACCACTGATATCAGTTGGTGGTTGCCTCGGTCTTTTTTATGCACGTTGTCCCCAACAAAAAAGCGGCGGAGATAATCTCCGCCGCTTTCGTTTTCAGTCCGGGAGGATTTCGCCCGTTAAACCGATGTGTGCTTCGTGCTTAGTAGTCCCGGCGCGGGCCACGGTCACGACCGCCGCCACCACCTGCACCGCCGCCGTAGCCACCGCCACCGCCACGGCTGCCGCCGCCACCGCCGCCGTAGCCACCGCCACCGCCGCCATAGCCGCCGCCGCCACCACCGTAGCCGCCGCTTCCGCCGCCGCCGCCACGGTAACCACCGCCACCGCCCTCCGGACGATCTTCTCGCGGGCGTGCCTCATTCACGACGAGCGTGCGCCCGCCGAGGGAGTACCCGTTGAACATCGTGATCGCCTGATCCCCGCCGCTGTCATCCGCCATCTCGACGAAGGCAAAGCCCTTGCTACGACCCGTCTCGCGATCCATGATCACGCGCACGGAGCGCACTTCGCCTGCCCCCGCGAACAACTCTTGCAGGTTCTCCTGCGTTGTCGCGTACGGCAGCCCACCAACATACAGATTCGTCGCCATCGCCCTTCGTCCTTCTCTCGCACGCTGGCACAAACCATCCGCGCGTCTCGTAGCGTCTCGCGGCTGATCCTTACCAGCGGGATGCGAAAACGGCACGGCGCAATACTACCACATTTCGTGCCGATTTGTCATTGAAATTCGCAAAAAACATCTGATACACTGCTATTTCCTGTATCGCACCGTGGTATGTGGCTCCATTCGTCGCACCTTTTTCGTACGTACAGGGGGCGACGTTCTCTATGCGGCTCACTATCACTGCCTTCGCGGTTCCCGCGTACTTCACCGTTTCCTCATACATCGTACAGTACATCGGACACGCGGGATGACGTACGATGTTGCAATTGTCGGGGCGGGGCCGGGAGGAAGTGCGGCGGCGATCACGCTTGCCCGCGCCGGGTATCGCGTCGCGCTGCTCGACCGCCAAACCTTTCCGCGCACCAAGCCGTGCGGCGATCTCATCGGGAGCGGTGGGGTGGCACTTGCCCGTGCGCTCGGCGTTCCGGGGAATATACTCGCGCCATATGCCCCGCTCGCAGGGGCGGTCGTCATCGCGCCGGACACCGCACCGCTCGTCCTTCGCGCCCGGACACACGCGCTCGATGCCCGCGTAATTCCGCGCCACATCTTCGATACTGCGCTTGTCCGTGCCGCGACAGACGCAGGCGCGACATTCGTACAGATGCAAGTGCGCGATCTCATGCGCGCCGGCGACGGGAACGAGAGCGGCGCAATCATCGGGGTGCGCGGTGCGGACGGCACCGAACTGCGGGCGCGGGCGGTGATCGGGGCAGACGGCTACGGTTCCCGCATCGCACGGACGGTGTGCGGGGCGGATACAATCCGGGGTGGGCAAATCGGCGTCGCGCTGCGGGCGTATACGACGCGCCTCGCGCTGCCACCCGCGTGGCAGGGATGCATCGTCTTTGCATACGATGAACAGACCGCGCCGGGGTACGGCTGGATGATGCCGCTCCCCGATGGCGGCGCGAATCTCGGCATCGGCACACTCGCGCCCGCCGGGGAGATGCCTAATGCCGCTCATCTCCGCGCCCTGCTCGACCGCTTTTGTGCCGGGATGCCGTGGCTGGCGGGAGCGGCGATCACCGGGGAATACCCGCCGCGCACATGGCCGCTCTCCCTCGCGCCGCGCCGGGGCAGGCTGGTAGACGACGGCGTGGTGCTCGTTGGAGAAGCCGCCGCGCTCGTCGGTCCGATGACGGGCGCGGGCATCTATCCGGCACTGCAAAGCGGCATCTGGGCGGGCGAAACCCTCGCCCACGCCCTCCGCAATGGCGACCTCTCCCGTGCCGCGCTCGCGCCCTACGAACGCCGCGTGCGCCGCCGCTTTGCCCCACAACATCGCGCCGAAGCATGGGCGCAGCGGTTACTTTCCGACCCGCGCCATCTTCGCACCGTCGTTCGCATCGTGCGCCCGCTCCCTTTCGTGGGAAATCTTGGCGCGTCGCTGCTGCTCCATCTGGGATAAGCCCGCTCGGTTACAATCGCGTTATGCACAATCATATTTACAACGGAGGCACCTGACAATGACCGACATGCACGAGGCCCCGACAACCGCCCATTGGCAGGGCGGCGACACAGAACAGGCATTTCTCGGCACCCTGAACACCGACATACCGTGGGAACTCATCCACGAGTTTTCCGGTTATGTCCGCGAAAGTGGCAGCGATGGTGAGGCGCAGGCAGTAGACGCACTCACGCGGCGGCTCGCGGCGTGGGGCATCGCGCACACCGTTCATCACCCGCGCTGCTGGATTAGCCTGCCACGCGGCGCGACCGTCGTCGTTGCCCTCACGGACGGCACAACGCGCACGCTCACTGGCACGACGCCCGCCTTTTCCGTCCCGACGGGCGACGGGGGCATCGTTGCGCCCGCCGTCACGGTGCAAACTGCCCACGCCGCCAGTGTCAACGCGCTGTTCGCGGGCGGGGTCACCGTCGGCGTGGAAGTTGCGGGGAAGATCGCCCTCGTGGACGGTCTGCCAATGCCCGCACGCATCAACGACCTCACGCGGGGCGGGGTCGCCGCCGCCGTTTTTGTCAGCCCCGGCGCGAATGTACACGAGGGCATCTGCACGCCGATCTGGGGAACCGCCGATCTCGGCAGCATCGGAACGCTCCCAACACTTGCGATCGCGGAGATCACACATCCCGATGGCGCGTGGCTGCGCGAGCAGATTGCAGCAGGCGTCGTGCGCGATGTGACCGTGACGACCCGCCTCGATACGCGCTGGCGCACGATTCCCGTTGTCGTTGCGGAGATCACAGGGGCAACGGAGCCGGAACACTTCGTCCTCGCGCACGGGCATCTCGATTCGTGGGGGGAGGGCATCGGGGATAACGCCACGGGCGATGCGACGCTGCTCGAACTTGCCCGCGCTTTGCACACCCATCGCGCTACGCTGCGGCGGTCGGTGCGCGTGGCGTGGTGGAGCGGGCATTCGCACGGGCGGTACGCGGGCAGCACATGGTATGCCGACGCCTTCGCGCTCGACCTTATCCGGCACTGCGTCGCGCAGGTCAACTGCGACAGCCCCGGTTGCCGCTGGGCGACGGAATACCGCGATCTTCCGTGGACGCCCGAACTCGGCGCATTCACACAAGCAGTCATCCGCGACATCGCCGGGTTGCCCGCCGAGGGAGGCAGACCGCCCCGCGCCGGAGATTATTCGTTCAACAACCTCGGCATCTCCGGTACGATGATGCTCTCCTCCACGATGCCCGACGCGCTCCGCGCCGAGAAAGGGTATTACGCCGTCGGCGGCTGCGGCGGCAACATCGCATGGCACTCGGTGGACGACACGCTCGAAATCGCCGACCGCGACAACCTCTTGCGCGACCTCCGGGTGTACGGCGGGGTCGTGTGGCGGCTGGCGAATGCACCCGTGCTGCCATTCGATCTTGCAGCGGCAGGGGCGGACATCCGTGCATCGCTCATGGGATATGCGGACAGACTCGGCGGCGCGTTCGATCTCCGCGCGGCGATAGCGGCGGCAGATGCCTTCATCGCGGCGGCGCACACCTTTGCCACAACCGCAACCCCGGCGGGCAATACGAAGATGCTCCGTGCGCTCCGGCACCTCAACACGCTGAGTTTGGCGCAGCGCGGGCATTTCGCTCAAGAACCCGCACTCGATGTGCCGCCGTTGCCCGATCTTGCCGCCGCCGTCAGCGCATGGACGGGCGCACTACTGGAGAGCGACATTGCAGGTGCGGCACAGACCTCGCTGCTTCGCGCCCGCAATCGCGCCGTGTACGCGCTCGACGAAGCCGCCCGCGAACTGGCATGACGTACGATGAATGCATACCGAAAGGAACCGGAGCGACATGGCGCAATTGAAATCGGCACTCGCGTGGTGGTGCCTGACGCGGGCGGGGATGACGCCGGACGCGATCATCCGCACAGCGGCGGAGATCGGATACGACGGGATCGAACTGGCAGAACCGGAATACTGGGAGGCGATCCGTGCGGGTGGGTTGGCGATTGCCTCTGCACGCGGGCATGAATCGCTCGAAGATGGGCTGAACCGCCGCGCCAACCACGACCGTATCGAACGCGAGTTGCGCGAGAATATCGCGCTGGCGGTGCGCTGGAAGGTTCCCGCCCTGATCTGCTTCAGTGGCAACCGGGGCGGGCTGGACGACGACACGGGCGCGGACGCGACCGCCGAGGGGTTACGCCGCGCCGCCCGCGATGCCGAGCAAGCGGGCGTAACGCTCGTGCTGGAACTGCTCAATAGCCGCGTCAATCACCCCGATTACCAGTGCGACCGTACCGATTGGGGCGTGCATGTCTGCGAGATGGTCGGCTCCCCCGCTGTCAAACTGCTCTACGATGTCTACCATATGCAGATCATGGAGGGCGACCTTATCCGCACCATCGAGCGGCAGCACGCGCATTTCGGGCATTACCATATCGCGGGCAACCCCGGCAGAAATGAGCCGGACAATACACAAGAGATCAATCATCCGCCCATTTTCCGTGCCATCGCCGCGACAGGATTTACGGGGTATGTTGGGATGGAGTTCATCCCGGCAGGCGATCCGGTGGCAGCACTGCGCGATGCCCATGCGTTATATGTGTGAACAGTGATCGCGCATTGACAGCCCCGTCCATTCCGCGCACGATACCCGCCGAACCCGCGCCGATTGACCGCAAGGGAGCACCGATGAGAAGACCGTTCGTATATCTCCGATGGGGGACGCACGCCGCGTGTGTGGTCGCGCTCGCGTTCCTGCTCGTGGCGTGTGGCGGGGCGAAACCGGCGACTGCCACGCCCGCCGCAACCACAACCGCAACCGTATTGCCCGCAGCACAGGCGCAAGCGACGGCCCAAACGAAGGCGACCCCCACGGCGCAATCGTCGCAGGCGTCTGCATCCACGCCGACACGGACGGCATCGGCGGCGACAACGAACCCCGCCGTGCCAGCAAAAGCGTACGAAACGCTGCGCTACGTGGAGGCGCACAACGGCGACCCGCCCCCCAATTATCAGGGCGGCACAACCTTCGAGAACCGCGAACGGCGGCTCCCGAACGGGCAATACAAAGAATATGATGTAGACCCACGCGGGCGCGGCGGGCGCAATGCCGAGCGGATCGTCATCAATCAGAGCAGCGGGCAGGCATACTACACCGGGGACCACTACGACACATTCATCCCAATCTCGTCAGGGCGGTGAGGCAATGACCATGACTACCGAATGGAAGGGCTGGAATGCCTTGCTCGCGTTCGTGCCGCCGTGGGCGCACCTCGTCTGCGCGACGGAGCACGATCTCGAACACACGCTCCGCGCTCCCGCCCCCCCAACCGCCGAACGCACCGCACTCCGCATCCTGCGTGGCACACGGTGCGAAACCAAGCGGGGCATGATGCAGGAATGGGGCGCGGCACTGCAATTTCCCTATTACTTCGGGGAAAACTGGGATTCCTTCGAGGAATGTCTCAATGATTTGTCGTGGCTCCCCGCACGCGGCTACATCTTCGCCGTCACCCACACAGACCGGATGCTGCACGATACACAGGAATTCACGACCGCCCTGCACATCCTTGATGCGGCGGCGAAGCGGTGGGCGGTAGGGCAAACAACCCACCCCGGCAGCACCGCCGCGCCAATGCCGTTCCATGTCGTTTTCCAGTGCGATCCCACGCACGAAGCCGCTACCCGCGTCCGTCTTCGCGCCGCCGGGGTCACGCCGGAGACGATGCACCTGCCGTAACCGCTGCGGGTATAGATATGCGCATCGTCTAGAGAGTAGCGGCGGTTTCTGCCCCCGGTGGCGGTATATCTGTCACCGTGCGGGCATCGTTACCGATGAGCAAAATCGCCCCGATTGCAAGCGTGGAGATTGCCGCCATCGTCCAGAAGACCGGGATGTATCCGCCAACCGCTGCATACAGCAGCCCTGCTGAGAGGGGCGCGATCCCCTGCGCGACCGCTTTGATGAGCGATGCGACCCCCGCGATACTCGCGTAATGCGCGGGGCCGTAGAGGTCCATGATAATCGAGGCGCGAGCGGGGGTGAGCGCACCGAAACCCGCACCGAACAGCACCACGAAGACCCATACCCCCGCCGCTGTATGGACGCTGGCGAGCACCACCAGCCCCATTGTCTGCAAGATGAAGATGAGCGCGGTGACATAGCGGCGCGGCAACCGCCCACCGAGCGGTGTGAAGACGAGCCGCCCCGGCAGCGACAATATCCCGATCAGTCCCGCTGCGGACGCTGCGAATGCCGACCCGAACCCGCGATCCGTCAGGTACGGGATAAGCAGCACGGTCGTGGCGAGATTGGCGAACAATGCGAGACAAAACCCCACATTGAGCCATCGGAACGATGCGCTGCGAATCGCCACACTCCGCGATACACTCACACCGCCCACAGACGGCGATAGGTCTCCCCCGGTGGGGGGCGATGTGTCGCCGTCCGGCAGAAGACCCATCTTTTGCGGCTTCCATCGCACAACAAGGAGGTGAACGGGGATCGTCACCACCGCGACGACGAGCGCGAGCACGACCAGCGCGGCACGCCACCCAATGACGCGCTGCAACCACGCCGCCAGCGGCACGAACACAACCGACGCCAGCCCACCGATGAATGTCAGCAGGGTGAGCGCACGGCTGCGATAGCGCACGAACCAGAGCGCAACGAGCGCGAACACCGGTTCGTACAATACCGCCGCCGTCACGACACCGATGCCCGCCCAGATGAGATAAAAAACGACGATATTGCTCACGCCCGCCCACGCGAGAATGAGCAATGTCGCGGCGGCTGAACCGGCGGTCATCAGGGCGCGAGGGCCGTGTCCGTCAATCCACCGCCCGACGAAGACGCCCACCACGCCCGAAATGAGCAGCGAGACCGAGAATGCGCCCGTCATCGCGGGCAGGCTCCACCCCATTTCTGCACGGACAGGAGGCAGAAAGACCGAAAACCCGTAGTACAGCACACCCCACGAAACCATCTGCGCGAACGCCACGGCGGTGAGCATCCCCCACCCATAAAACGGGCGAGAGGCGCGTGCGTGTGCGGAAAGTGCCGCGTCGGTCATCGGTCTCCCCTATCACATCAGGTATCGGGTCAGCAGCAGGTGCTTCCCTCGCCGCAGCACGCCGCTTTATCGTCGCAGCATTCTCCGGCGACTGCGACCGCCGATGTGCCACAGCCGCACGCGCTCGCCTCGGCGGGTGCCAGCATCGGCAGCGGAACGAGCATCGTCGGCACATCGGCGGTCTTCATTTTGGTCGCCCGCACGAATGCAGAGGTAAACCGGCTCGCCACTGCCTCGGTCAGCCCATCCACCGTCATCGTATCAGGGGCGCAGCCGCAATCCGTGCCGGAGCAGCAATCGGTCGCCGTCAAGTCTTCGAGGCTGTACCGCTTCACCTCGACGATTTCGATATCGGTGAATCCGGCGGCGGCGAGTTTCGTGCGATAGTCCCGCGCCTCCAATGCCCCCGCAACGCATCCCGACCACAATTCCATGCTGCGGCGCACGGCAGCAGGGATTTCCTCCACTTCGCCCGGTTGCGCGTCGCGTACCACCACATCGCTGATCGCCACGCGCCCGCCCGGTTTGAGCACGCGATACGCTTCGCGCAGCACCGCGTCTTTGTCGGGAGAGAGGTTCACGACGCAATTCGAGATGATGACATCTACGGTGTTTGCGGGAAGCGGTACTGCCTCGATCTGCCCCTTGAGGAAAACGACATTCGTTGCGCCCGCCTGCGCCTTGTTCGCATTGGCGAGGGCGAGCATCTCATCGGTCATGTCCAAGCCATACGCGAAGCCGGTCGGCCCGACGCGCTTCGCGGAGAGCAGCACATCAATCCCGCCACCGCTACCGAGATCGAGCACGATCTCGCCGGGGTGCAGTTGCGCGAGGGCGGTCGGGTTGCCGCAGCCGAGTGATGCCAGCACTGCCATATCGGGCAGCGTCGCTAGGTCATTCGTGCCGTACATCGCCGCGCCCCACGCATCGTTCAGAAGCGGCGTCGCCTCCCCACCGCAACACGCGTCGGCGTTGTTCGTCGCCGCCTGCTTCGCGGCATTGGAATATCGCTCGCGCACCACTTCGTGAATATCCTGCGTCTTTGTTGTCGTTATAGTCGTCATCGTGTCAACCATTGGAATCCCCCTCTATGGTCAATACATCAAATAGTGACGATGTTCGATGAATCGGGACGCATGAGATCGCTGCGTCACCGTTGCCCCCGCTACAACCCCATGATGCGGCGGGCGGCGTCGGGAAATGCATCCACGCAGGCACGGTTAATCGCGTAATACATGAAAGTTCCCCGTCGCTCCGCCGTCACGAAACAGGTCTCGCGCAGAATCCGGAGATGGTGCGAGATCGCGGGCTGCTTGAGCGGAAACTGTTCAACGATGTCGCAGACGCACACTGGCTCCACATTGCGGGCAAGCAGGTTGAGGATTCGCACCCGCGTCGGGTCGGCGAGAGCTTGAAACCATCCCGCATACTCCCGCGCCTGCGCATCGTCAATCGTTGGGGCTGCGACCGTGCCGCAGCATCCGTCGGTCATCGCCGTGGTTGGCGTCATCGCCGGTCGTTCTGCCTGCATCACCATCGCGCCGCCTCCCTGTATCGCCATCCTGCACGATACATCGAAGAATGTCAATAGATGAGACAGAAACGACACATTTGCTAATACAGCCCCGGCAGCAGTTTCTTGACGCGCTGGCGGTAGGCGAGATAGGCGGGGAACTTCTCGGTGAGCCATGCTTCTTCGCGGCGCGATTTCGCGTCGAAGAACACGAACAGCGCGATACCGAGCAGTACGCGCACCGGGTTTCGCGTTAGCAACCCCGCACCGAGCGCAGCGAGGATAAAACCGCTGTAGATCGGGTGGCGCACGACGCGATAGATGCCGTCTTCTACAAGCGCGGCATCATCTTTCGGGTGTGGCATCGCGGTAAGGTTGTCGCCGAGGGCGCGGAAGCCCGCCACCGTCACTGCCGCCCCCGCCCCCGCAAGCGGCACACCGAACACCGATGCCGCAGTGCGGGCGGCAGGCGGCCACTCTCCGCCCCGCTTCGGCGCGACCACGGTTGCGGCGAACAGCACGCCCTGCGCGACTACCCACCACCCGCCGCGCTCCCGGAACCCTTTCGTGCCGCCTGTTTTATCCGTCATAGTTCCTCCTCACGATGCAAACAGGGCGAGGGCATCGCGCCCCCGCCCCATCGTGTCACAACCTTGCCACAACTACCGACGACTGCGCTTACCCGTTGAGGGCGTTCAGCACTTTTTCGGGTGTGATCGGAATTTCGGTGAGGCGTACGCCGATTGCGGCATCAATCGCGTTGGCGATCGCGGCGGCACCCGGCACAACGGGCGGCTCCCCGATCCCCTTGCCACCGAACGGGCCGGCGGGTGCGGGAATCTCGATGATGATCGTCTCGATAGGCGGCACAAAACTCATCCCCGGCACCGCGTAAT
>JBBRMX010000116.1:0-10551 GCA_038230615.1 Thermomicrobiales bacterium
ACTCTTAATCAGCGGGTTACTGGTTCAAGTCCAGTGCGGCTCACCACTCTTTCTCGCAATAGCGCGAATTACAATGCGGGCGCGGGTGGGAAGTGTTTCCCGCCCCTTCGGGTGTCTGGTCCACTCGTTGGGTCGAATACAGTGCCACGACGACGGGTACTGCTGACGTGCCGCTGATCCTTTCCGCATGTATTTCCGCATATCTCGCTTGACAGAGAATCGTGCGGTATGCATACTTTCTGTGCGTGAAAACGAATACATGGACGCTCCCTCGCAATGATCGGGAGTATCGGTGTCCCCACTGTGCGGCGACCGTGTGTGGCGCAACAAATTCGTACTGCGTCGAACCATGTATGGAATAAAGGAGCAGACTACCGTGGACAAGCGCAACCTACTCACAACACAACCGCATGCTCTTTCACGGCGCGACCTCTTTCGTTTGGGCGCGGGTGTCGCAGGTGCGGGTGCGCTCGCTGCCGTGCTGAGCGCGTGCGGCGCGGATACGAGCAGCGGCGGCTCATCCTCCGGCAGTAGTGCGGCGACAACGGCACCCGCCGCAACCACCGCCCCCGCCGCGACGACGGCAGGCGCAACGACCGCCGCTGCCCCCGCAACGACGGGCGGCACCGCCGCGACGACCGCCCCCGCAGCGATGGCGGACGCGGGTGCGATCCTGTTCACCTCGACGCAGTTTTCGCCCATCGAAGAAGCAGAGAAAATGCGAAAAGTCGTCCTCGCCAATTTCAAAGGCAAGGTGGACTATCTACCGGAAGATTCCAACGCTTTCGCCAACCGTGTGATGAGCGAATCGAAGGCAGGCAAGCTCTCCGTGAGCATCCTCGGTGGCTTGCACGGCGATTTTGCCTCCCTCGCCGCGCAGAATCTGCTCGAAGACCTCACCCCGCTGGCAACCAAACTGAAAGACCGCACTTTCCCGCAGGCATTTACCGATTTCAGCCGCTTCGGCAGCACCGATAAGGTGTACTACATCCCGTGGATGCAGGCATCCTACATCATGGCGGCGAACAAGAAGGCATTGCAGTATCTGCCGATGGGTGCGGATGTGAACACCCTCACGTACACGCAACTCAAGGACTGGGGCGCAGCGATTCAGAAGGGAACGGGCAAGAAGATGCTCGGCTTCCCTGCCGGCCCGACCGGGTTGCTCAACCGCTTCTTCCAAGGGTATCTCTACCCGTCGTACACCAAATCCCCCGGCGTCACCGAGTTCCGCAGCGCGGATGCGGTGAAGATGTGGGGCGATTTCAAGGAAATCTTCTCGTACGCCAACCCGCAAAGCACCACCTATAACGCGATGCAGGAGCCGCTCCAAGCGGGTGAAGTCATGGTCGCGTGGGACCATGTCGCACGGCTTATCAATGCCGTGAAAGATAAGCCGGACGATTACGTGATGTTCCCTGCGCCCGCAGGTCCGAAGGGGCGCGGCTACGTGCCGATCCTTGCGGGGCTGGCGATCCCGAAGGGTGCGCCCAATAAGGCGGGGGCGGAAAGCCTGATCGAATATATGACCATGCCACAGCAACAGGTGACGACGCTCAAGGAACTCGCCTTCTTCCCCGCCACGGGCGCACCGATCCCGACCGATCTTTCCCCCGGTATTCGGCTCGAAGCCGACACGGTGGCGAAGCAGACGACCTCGAAAGATGCCCTCCAATCGCTCCTGCCCATCGGGCTTGGCGCAAAAGGTGGGGAGTTCAACAAGGTCTTCATTGACTCCTTCACCCGCATCGTGCTGATGAACGAACCGGCGCAAGCAGTCCTCGACGATCAGGCGAAGATTTTGCAGACGATCTTGAACGACACCAAAGCCCCCTGCTGGTCGCCTGATCCCGCGAGCATGGGCGCATGTCTGGTCAAGTAACGGCGAACGATCGGGGCGTGCTGCGACGCACGGCACGCGGGGGGATGTGGGGGCGCATCCCCGTTGCGTATCTTCTGCTTGCGCCCGCGCTAGCGTTCCTCGCCCTCTTTTTCGCGTGGCCTGCGGTGCAAGCCCTTATCCTCTCCGTGCGCTCCGGGGACGGTGCGTTCACGGGCGCGTTTTTCCAGCGCATGGTGCAGGACACCTATTTCTGGCCCGCCGTCAAGTTCACCCTCCTGCTCACCGTCTTCATCGTCCCGGCACAGATTTTTCTCGCGCTGATGATGTCGCTGCTCCTGACGGCAGACCTGAAAGGCACGAGTGTTTTTCTCTATTTCTGGGCGATCCCGCTGGCAATCTCCGATCTCGCCGCCGGAATCGTCTGGCTCGCAGTCTTCACGGATCGCGGGTATCTCAATTCGCTGCTTGTCGGTCTCGGTCTGAGCGAGACGGGCTTTCCGTTCCTCAGTTATCAGCATCCGGTCAGCCTCTTCTTCGCCGTCGTCGTCGCGGAGACGTGGCGGGCGACCTCGCTCGTGCTCGTCATCCTCGTGGCGGGTGTGCAGGTGATCCCGAAAGATTACGGTGAAGCGGCGGAGGTCTTCGGGGCGACATTCTGGCAGCGATTGCGGCATGTGACATTGCCGCTCCTCCGACCGAGTTTGCAGGTCGCGCTGATCCTCCGCACAATTCTCGCCTTTCAGGTCTTCGCAGTCGTGATCGCGCTGGCAGGGCGCAACCTGCCGGTGTTGGCGGAAGAAACGTATAACTGGGCGAACGCGCTCAGTAATCGCAATGTTGCGGCGGCATACGCGGTGCTTATTCTCGTCTTCTCACTCGCCAACACGGGCATTTATCTGCGGGCATTGCGCGTGCGCGATGAGACTGTCGGGCGATAAGGCGATAAACCGGGCGACAGACCGGACACACGGAGGGACAATGGCAACGACAACCACCGCGAAATCTGCTGCGTCGCTGCCTGCGCCCGTGCCGCCACTCGCACCGCGCCGCCATCCGTCGGTACGGCGACGACTGAGCCGGGGGGGGCTGTACGCCCTTGCTATCGCCATTACCGTCTTCATGTTCCTGCCGATTTATCTGATCGTCATCGCGGCATTTAGCCCGAAAGCGGCAGTCTTCGCCTTCCCGAAGTCGGTCATCCCGCGCCAGTTCAGCACGGAAACGCTCAGTTTCTTCCTCAACAGCACCGGTGTGATCGGTTCGATCCAGAACAGCATCATTGTTGGCATCGCCACGCTTTTGCTTTCGCTCGTGATCGGCATTCCGGCGGGGGTCGCGCTGGCACGCTTCGCATTCAAAGGTCGAGACGCATTTCAGATTATTATCCTCTCCACCCGCTCGGTGCCGGTGGTCATCCTCTCGATCCCGCTGGCAGTGACCTTTATTCAGTGGGGGCTGTACGATTCGCTCACGGCGGTCGTGCTCGCGCATACCGCGCTGGCACTCCCGACGACGATTCTCGTTACGAGCAGTGTGTTTGTCAGCGTCCCGCGTGATCTGGAAGAGGCGGCCCTCACGCTTGGCTGTTCGCCGCTCGGTGCGTTCCGCCGTATCGCATTGCCCCTCTCGCTGCCGGGGTTGACGGCGGCGGCAATTTTCACTTTCGTGCTCTCGTGGAACGAAGTGTTCGCCGCGACGATCCTCACCGTGCGGCACCGCACGCTGCCCGCACAAGTGTTGAGCAGCTTGAACGATTCGCCGCTCTATTACCGGTTCGTCGGTGGGTTCGTGCTGGTCTTCCCATCGTTGATCTTCATCTTTTTCATGCGTCGCTACCTTCTTAATCTCTGGGGACGCGTCGTCCGCTAACGCGGCACACCGGGGGAATCATGGCGGGAATTGACATTCAGCAGCTCGAAAAAACCTATCCCGGCGGCACCCGGCCCGCCGTGAACAGCGTCAGCCTTTCGGTTGCAGACAACGAATTCATGGTGCTGCTCGGGCCGTCCGGGTGTGGCAAGACCACACTGCTACGGATGATCGCGGGGCTGGAATATCCGGAACGCGGCTCGATCCTCATCGGCGGCACCGATGTAACCGACCTCCCGCCCCGCAAGCGCGGTATTGCGATGGTCTTCCAGAGTTACGCGGTTTTCCCACATATGACCGTCTATGACAATATCGCCTTCGGGCTGAAAATGCAGAAAGTCGAGAAGGGCGCGGTCAAGACGAGAGAGGAGCGGGCAGCCGAACTCCTGCAACACGGTCCATACTTGCAGCGATATTCCGCACAAGTGTCCGGCGGGCAACGGCAGCGCGTCGCCGTCGCCCGTGCCATTGTGATGGACCCGCCCGTCCTGTTGATGGACGAGCCGCTTTCCAATCTCGACGCCCTCTTGCGTCTCGATTTCCGCAGCGAACTCAAGAAACTCGTGCAGGAACTCAAAACGACGACGATCTATGTCACGCACGATCAGGTCGAAGCCCTCAGCCTCGGTGACCGCATCGCCGTAATGCGCGACGGCAACATCGTGCAGTGCGGCACACCGACGGAGGTATACGACACCCCGACGACAGAGTTTGTGGGCAGTTTCATCGGTAACCCGCCGATGAACTTCCTGCGGGGGCAGTTGCACCGCGAGAATGGCGCGTTGCACGTCCGCATCGGGGAGCATGATCTCCCCGCGCCGCTGGCACTCGCGGAGCATCTGACGGGGGAAAATGTGCTCGTCGGTATCCGCGCCGAAAATATCGCGCCGGAAGCACATGCGGTGGCGGACGCGCTGCCCGCCCGCGCCGAGGTGGTCGAGCCTGCGGGGTCGCATTTGCTCATTACCGCGCTCGTCGGCGAACAGCGTGTGAAAGTGACGGCACGCACGGATTTCCCCGTCGCCCCGGATACCCCGCTCTGGCTCGTGCCGGACAGCCGCAAGTTTCGCTGGTTCGACCCCGAAACCCGGCAGGAAATTACCCTGAAGTAGCGAAGGGGGCGCGACAATGCGTATCGGTGTGCGACCGGACAGCGTCGCAGGGGGTAGCGATCTCCCCGGCAAAATGGCGATTCTTGCCCGCATGGGCTACGATTTCTTCGAGTTGCCGCTCGCCCGGCAGGAAATCGCCACCCTCACGGGCGGCGCAGCGGCGCATTTTCGTGCCGCGAGCGAACAGACGGGGCTGCCGATCCTCTCCACGAGCATGGGGCATTTCACGGACTTCGCCGCGCTGTTGCCGGACGATGCCGCCGAAATCGCGTGGCATATCCGCACGATGATCGCCTTCACCATCGGGGTAGGCGCGGATACGCTGCTGCTCGCAACCCGCGAAATGGGCGACGAAGCCGAGACGTTCGCACACTACCGTGCACATCTCTTGCCCGTCGCAGAGTATGCGCGGGCGGCAGGCGTGACACTGGCACTGGAACACGTCGCACCCTATACACCGGCGGCACTGGCGCGGCTTGTCGCCGCCCTCGATCATCCCGCCGTCCGTATCTACTTCGACACTGGCAACTGCTTACAGGTGGGCGAAAATCCGGTGACGCAAGCCCGCATCTGTGCGCCGTACACCGCACAATTGCACCTCAAACATGGCCCCGTCTTGCCCCTCGGTGCGATGCCGCTGCGTGAGGTACGCGAAACACTGGAAGCGGCGGAGTTCGCCGGGCGCGGTTGCCTCGAAATTCTTCGGGGCGACGATGAGCGCGAACGCCCCCTCTGGGAAGCACGCGGCATTCTCAAAATGGCGGGATACATCGCAGATGATCCGGCGGGCTAGCCGCGATGTGGTGATGATCCCCGCGAGTTGCCGCCCGCCACGAAATGTGGTATTCACACTCCCCTGACGATACGATAAAACTCCCGACACATCGGAGAGGGCGGGGAGCGATGAATACGAGCGACCAGCAACGGAGCATTTTGCTCGGTCAATTGGAGGCGCGTGCAATCGCACTGCTCCACGAATGCGACCTCGGCGGATGGACGAAAGCCGCGCCCAGTCTGTACCCGCACCAGTGGAGTTGGGACAGCGCATTCATTGCGATTGGGCTGGCACATCTCGATACGCGCCGTGCCGCGCAGGAATTGCGGAGCCTCTTTGCCGCACAATGGGCGACGGGTAAAGTGCCGCATATCGTGTTCAATCCCGCCGTTCGCAACTATTTCCCCGATGCGGCACGATGGGCAAGCAACCTTTCACCCGCCGCACCCACCGCCGTGCAGACGAGCGGATTGTGCCAGCCGCCAGTTCACGCCATCGCCGCCCACCGCATTGGCGAGGTCGCCCGCGCCTCTGGCGGCGCGGTAGCGGCGGACGGTCACGCATTCCTTCTAGACTTCTACCCGCGCCTATTCGCGTGGCACCGCTACCTCGCTACAGACCGCGACCCGGAGCAATCGGGGCTGATCACGATCTACCATCCGTGGGAGAGCGGCACGGACAACGCGCCCCGATGGGATCGCGCCCTCGCCGCTGCCGAGGTCGGGGAAGACTTGCCGCCGTACGAACGGGCGGATCTCAAACATGTCTCCGACCCCGCGATGCGACCAACAGCGGCGGAGTACGACCGTTACCTATGGTTTGTCGAACTACTGAAGCGTGTTCGGTACGATGAACAGGCGATATATGCGACGCACCCGTTTTTGGTGAAAGATGTTTTCATGAGCGCGATTTTTGTGGCAGCAAATACGAAATTGCTCGCGATTGCGGAGATGGTCGGTGCGCCGGACGGGGAACGGGCGCAGATCGGGAACTGGCGGGAGCGCGGGTTGCGTGGCATTGCGCGTCAATATGACGATGCGTTCGGGCTTGCACTCGATTACGATGTGCGAGCGGGAGCATCCGTGCGAGTGCAGACGATGTCCGGCTTCGCGCCGCTCATTGCGGGGGGGCTATCGGCCGAACGCCGTGCCGCGCTCCTCGCGACATGGGATTCGTCCGCGTGGCTTGGCGATGCGCGGTTGCGATGGGCAGTGCCGCCCAGTACGAGCCCGGACGATCCCGCGTTCGATGCCGCACGGTACTGGCGTGGCCCATCGTGGCCCGTGATGAACTGGCTGTTCTGGTGGGCGTTGCGCGAGATGGGCGAGACGGCGCGAGCGGCGCGGCTGCGCGATGTATCGCTCGATCAATTGTTGAGCGGGGGTTTGGCGGAGTATTTTCACCCGTTTACCGGGGAGCCGCTTGGTTCGCTCGCACAGTCGTGGACGGCATCATCCGCGCTCGACTGGCTCCGCACCGCCGGCTGAATATACAAATGCACAACGAAACTGCGGGCGGTCTGATGACGATTATCCCCGGCGGACGCATTGCGTGCTGTGGCGAAAAACCATGTGCAAACATGATGTACTATGATGCTCCAGCGACGATGAACGGGGCAGGAGAGACGAAAGGAATACAATGCAGTACCGCACATTCGGCAAAACGGAGTGGCAGGTTTCAGCAATTTCGCTCGGCTGTTGGGGGATCGGCGGGCAATGGGGGCCGGTGCCGGAGGGCGAGGCGATCCGCACAGTTCACGCGGCGATGGACCTCGGTATCAACCTACTCGACACTGCTGATGCATATGGACTCGGTGTGAGCGAAGAACTCGTCGGGAAGGCGATTCGCGACCGGCGCGACAAGGCGTACATTGCAACGAAAGTGGGTAATTTCGCCCGCCGCGCCGGTTCGCCACTGGCATACGACACGCCGCACCATGTGTATCTGTGTTGCGATGCCAGTCTCGGACGGATGAAGATAGACACGATTGATTTCTACCAATGCCATATTGGTGATCTTGCAGACCCGACGATCTTCCTTGAAGCATTTGAGCGATTGCACGAGCAGGGGAAAATCCGCACGTACGGGATCTCGACCGATTCGCTGGCGGTGGCGCAGGCATTTGACCGTGACGGTAAATGCGCGGGGATTCAACTCAATTATAGCCTGCTCAACCGCAAGCCGGAAGCCGATTTGCTGCCGTGGTGCGGAGAAAACCGTATCGGGACGCTCTTGCGCGGTCCTATCGCGCAGGGCGTGCTGGCGGGCAAATTTACGCCGGAATCGCACTTCGACGACTCAGTACGTGTCGGATGGAACGAAGGGGCGGGGCGCGAACGATTTTTGTCGCAACTCGCGGCAGTTGAGCGATGGAAATCGCTTGCGACGCCGGAGCGATCGCTGGCGCAGATCGCGCTCGCGTGGACCTTGACGAACCCGGCGGTGACGTGCGCGATTCCCGGTGCGAAGAATGTCGCACAAGTCGAGAGCAATGCCGCCGCTGCTGATCTCGTCTTGACCGGCGACGAACTCGCGCTACTCAACGCGGGGTAAGCAAAAGCGACGCGCCCCGGAACAGACAAGACACGATTAATATCTGCGGCACCATGCGATACCGCAGATATTGTGCTGATCGAAATAATGAACCGCATTCGCCCGTCACAAAGCACTGAATCGTACGTTCATACCTGTAGTGCATATATACACTGCGGGGGTGCAATGTGATGCGTTGGTGGCGTGTGGCGTGTATCGTATCGGTGCTGGTTGTATCGCCCGGTCTGTCTAATCTCTTACCGACTGGTAGCGAAATGTACCATGCAGGGGCAGCGGCACCGGGAATGGTACACGGGTTTAATGTAGATGCGATTGGTCTCGATGCGCCGTCGCGGGCGATGCTTTTTGCACGCATCCGCGAGACGCGCTTTGGCTGGATACGCCAACAGGTACGCTGGAGCGCAATCGAGCAGACGCACGGGCAGTTTGACGCGGGGTATCTCGCGCAGTTGGATGCCCTTGTCGAGGTGGCGCGTGCCAATCAGGTGCAGATACTCGTTTCCGTCGTCAGTGCGCCGCGATGGGCGGCGACAAATGGGGGGCTACCCGCAAACCCGCACGACTTCGCGGAGTTTCTGCGGGTATTTGCAGGGCGATATCGGGGAAACATTGCCGCATACGAAATCTGGAACGAGCCGAACCTTGCGACGGAAGTCGGGGGGTGGGTCGAGGTTGGTCAGTATTTGCCCGTGTTGCGGGCGGGGTACGAGACGCTGAAATCGGTAGACCCGGCGGTCACGGTCGTCTTCGCGGGGCTTGTGGCGAAGAACCGCAGCGACCCTGCGATCGCGGTAAACGACCTCGATTACCTGCGTGACTTTTACCTGCTGAATGGCGGGGAGGGGAAACGGTACTACGATGTAATGGGTGTCCATCCGGGATCGGCATGCAACCCGCCCGATGCGTCATATCCCGATAGCCCTGCGACAACCCCGTGCGGTATTGATGCGGACGGCAACAGAAGTTTTGCGAAGAACAATGCCTTCTATTTCAAGCGGTTTGCGCAAGCACGGGCGGTCATGGTTGCGCATGGGGAAGGACACAAGCAACTCTGGATGACCGAGTTCGGGTGGGACAGCACCGCCGCGCCGCCGCCAAGCAACCCGTATGCACGCTATGTCTCGGAGCAGCAGCAGGCGACGTATATCGTGCGTGCGCTGGAGATCGGGTCGGCGTATCCGTGGGTCGGGGCGATGTTTGTCTGGCAACTCAATTTTCAAGTGACAACGCCACAAGCGGACGAGAAGTACGGCTGGGGCGTCCTCAACGCAGACTGGTCGCCCCGCCCCGCCTTCGTCGCACTCCGCACGCTACTGTGACGCGCTGCGCCGTGCATGGGTCGCTTGTTCGTCTATCGTCATCGTCTGCGGATGAATCACGACGCCGTACTCTACACGGGCGGCGTCAAGCGTCACGATTTCGTCGAGTACATCCGCAAGCACGGCAACGGGATCGCGGGTGAATGGGTCGTTGAAGCCACCGCCGCCCGGTAACCGCAGCGTGAAGTGCACATCACCGGGGATAGCGACCTGCGATTTGTCGCGCAGTTCGCGCCCATCGGTGAGCGTGATCGCGCCGAAACTGCCCTGTTTGCCGCCGTTGTATCCCTCGGCGGCAACGCGGGTGCGGTCGAAAAGGGGGCCGAGGGTGTAGGCGATGCCGTCCCGATGCCCGACTTCCATGATCTGCCCGCATCCACCGCGAAACTCTCCCGCCCCGCCGCTGTCCGGTGCGAGTTCGCGCCGGTAAACGATGAGCGGCGTGACGCTTTCGATGATCTCGACCGGCACGCCGGTGACCCCGGACGGGAACGCGACAGTGTGCAAGCCGTCGCTAGTGGGGCGTGCGCCCATGCCACCGCAGGAGAACCAGACGTATGTCCAATCGCGCCCGTCCGCGCCCCGGCTCGTGATCTGCGAGTTCCAGATATTCGCCGCGCCTTCCGCGATCACGCGGTCGGGGATGACATCCGCCAGTGCACCGAAGATGATGCCGGGAAGGAAATGCCCGATCACATGCCGCCCCGCGACGGGTGCGGGCGGCTGGGCATTGAGGATGCATCCCGGCGGTGCGGTCACTTTGACGGGCCGGAACGAGCCTTCGTTGTTCGGCACCTCGGGGCAGAGGGCGCACTTGAGGGCATACGTCACATAGGCATGGGTGTAATTGAGCACGACATTGATACCGCGTGGGCTGGCAGGGCTGCTGCCTGCCCAGTCTACATGCATCTCATCGCCGCGCTTCGTGATCGTCACGGCGAGGGTGACGGGCGCATCGAAGCCGTCACTCTGCCCGCTGTGGGTATAGACGCCGTCCGGGACGGTGGCAATCGCGTCGCGCATCGCGCGCTCGGAGCGGGTGATGATCTCGTCCGCGAGCGGTTCGAGGCTGGTCAGCCC
>JBBRMX010000117.1:0-10435 GCA_038230615.1 Thermomicrobiales bacterium
AAGTTCGGGCTGAAACGGGGCATTATCGGCGTGAGCGGCGGCATTGATTCCGCGCTCGTGTTGTATCTCGCGGCGGAGGCGTTGGGTGCGGAAAATGTGCTCGCCGTGTTGATGCCCTACCGTGCCAGCAATCCCGATAGTTACGCGCACGGCGCGATGATTGTTGAGGAACTCGGTGTGCAGCACATGAAAGTCGAGATCACGCCGCAAGTAGACCCGTACTTCGCGCAATTTCCCGATCTGTCGAACCGGCGCAAGGGTAACATCATGGCGCGGGAGCGGATGAAAATCCTCTACGATCAGTCCGAGCGCGTCGGGGGCTTGGTCATCGGCACATCCAATAAGACCGAGATGCTGCTCGGTTACTCAACGGTCTACGGCGATTCTGCCGCCGCCATCCACCCAATCGCCGACCTTTACAAGACGCAGATTCGTCAGTTGTCGGCGGCGGTCGGTGTCCCGCCGGTCATTATCGGCAAGCCGCCGAGCGCGGATTTGTGGGAGGGGCAGACCGACGAGGATGAACTGCAACTGACCTACGCGGCAGTAGACGAAATTCTCTATCTGGTCGTGGATCGCCGGATGCGGCTCGATGAACTGCAATCGCGTGGTTTCGCACCCGCCGTGCTGGAGCGGGTCGGCAAGATGATGCGCGGAGCGCAGTACAAACGCCGCACCCCGCCTATCGCCAAACTGAGCGCACGCACCATCGAGCAGGATTTCCTCTACCTGCGCGACTGGGGGCATTGAGAACGGCGCAGCATATTATGACTTCCCCTTATGACTCCCCCTGCAGCGCAGTGCGTCGTATCGTTTTTCGCCGTTGTCTGCGCCCCCAGTACACTGGGAGCGCAATCGCAAGCGACAATACCAGCGCGACCAATCCTACATCGCCGAGTAACAACCATCGCCCCTGCCAATCGCGGAAACCGGGCGGGTCATCGCGCAGGATCATCATCACATTGCCTGCGAGAGCGGGCAATACAACCAACCACCGCCACCGCTCCGGCAGCAACCACCCCACTGCAACGACAATGAGCGACAGCGCGAAGACCGACAATGCCGCGACGAACCATTGCTGTTCGGTCGGGCGCAGGCTGAGGAGGGGGAGCCACCCACATGCGAGCGGGAGCGGCAGCAGGGTGACAACTGCGTCATCGGGGCGGTTCCATGCCGACGACGCAACTGTCAGCGCAGTGAGTAACGCAACGACTGCCAACGCGCCCCACGTAAACGCCAGTGGCACGAGATGGATTCGCACGGGCGTTTGCAGCGCGATCTGCGCTTCCTGCCCGTGGAGGGCCATCAGCGGCAAGAGCGCAGCGAACAGCACGAGTGCTACCGGCCATGCACGATGCGATAGCGGCATATCCCGCAAGAGTGCGATCCCGCTTCCAATCGCAAGCAACACGATTGCCGCGATGACGAACCCCGCGCCCGGAAGCAGACGGGGAAACGATTGATACGCTAGCAGTAACGCGCCGAATGCAATCGCGTGTGGCGCGGCGGCATCGAGCGCGTACAGCCAGTTATTGCCGACGCGGAAACGCCGCCGCGCCGGTACGTGTGCCGTGGGAGCAATCGGGATACCGGGTGGTGGCGAAGTGGGGCGCAGCATCGGAGGGGGAAGGGACGTCACACGAGGACGGGTACGGAAACCCCGACCGTTGCCGCCAACAATTCGAGCGGCATCCGCACGAGTTGCCCGTGTTCGATGTGGCTGAAAGTCGTCCAGCCCGCATCGCGCAATGTCCGTACTGCCACATCTATATTGGTGGCGAGAGTTTCCATGACATGCGTGTCCGAGCCAATCGTCACATGTTTGCCGCCGTACTCCTTGAACATTCTCAGGATATCCGGTCCCGGCATCGGCTCTTTCGCGGCGGTGCGGACGGCGGACGTGTTCAGATCGAACCCCTTGTTGCGCTGTGCCATCGCGGTAAAGATACGCCCCAGTTGCTCGCGGTTGTGATCGAGATCAATACGCCCGCTGACAACATTGTATCGCTTGCCGAGATCGAAATGCCCGATCACATTGAAGAAATCCTGCGTTGTGACGAGGGCTTCAACTTCATCGAGATACTGCGCGTAGGTGTCGTGGCTGTTCTGCTTCGTGGCACGGACACCGAGGTATTCGCCAGCGATCCAGTGGATCGAGCAGATCACGAAATCAAACGGCGTATCCGCGAGGAATGCGGACACATCCGGCGCGGTGGTACGGTTCCAGTCCACTTCGGCGGCAGCGAGAATCGTGAGGCGGTCGCCGTAGGTGTCGCGGTTCCGGGCGATATCTGCCATATACTTCGCGTAGTCGTAGCGTAGCCGGTTCCGGTCTGCTGCATCGAAGTCTATATGATCAGTGAACGCGATCTCGCGCACGCCGAGTGCGATTGCTTTTTCGCAGTACTCCGCCATTGCGACCCGGCTGTCGGGGGAGTTTGTTGTATGTGTATGATACTCGTACATCTCGTCGCAACCTTCCTTTCGCCCAATTCTACCATAGAGATGCGGCGTGCTATACTCCGTTCCCGCACAGTGGGACGGCGTCGGAATCGGGAGTGTGTATGAGTTTTTGGGAAACACTGCGGCACGAGTTCGACGGGCAGCAGCGGCTGGCGCGGCTTATCGTCAATCTTTTCTGGTCCGCGATTGCGGTCGTTCTGATTGCGCTCGCGGTCCGGGTGCTCCGAAGCGTGGTGCGGCGCGGTCTCGCACGGGCGCGGGTGCCGGTGAATGTCATTGCCCTCAGTGGCAACGGCATCACGGTTGCGGGAATCGCAATCGGGTTTTCAGTCATCCTCTCGATTTTCGGTGTACCGCCCACTGCAGTCTTTACCACCCTCAGCCTCGCTACTGCGGGCATCGTCTTCGCATTTCAGGATGTGCTGAAAAATTTCATTGCGGGCATCTATTTGCTTGTCGAGCATCCGTTCACGATCGGTGAGCATATTCGTGTGCGCGATGCGGAGGGCGTCATTGAAGGGGTGAATATTCGCACCACCGCCCTGAAAACCGATGAAGGCGCAATTGTGCTCGTGCCGAACAACATCATCTTTACCGAGATCGTCACGAATCGCTCGGTGTCGGGTATCTTCCACGCCGCTTTGACCCTGACGAATATCGCGGCGGACACGGAGAATGTAGAGACGAAAGCCCGCGAGACCGTAGCGCAACTCGCAGGGGTGGCGACGCAGCCGGAGCCACGCGCCCGCATCCTTGCGATTGCGGACGGCACCGCACAGATGCAGGTAGATTTCTGGTATCTCGGTGAGAATGCAACCTTGGTGAGCAGTGCGATTGACGGTTTGCGATCCGCCTTCCCCGACGTACGCATCACCGTTGCTGGTGCAACGACTGCGAAGTAGATGTGATGCAGATGCAGCAACACGAAAAAGTGGGGAAGCGATGACGCGGCGGATCGGTATCTACGGCGGCACTTTCGACCCGGTGCATATTGGGCATCTCGTCGCAGCGGACGAAGTCTGCGCGGTGCTTGGTCTCGATCAGTTGCTCTTTCTCCCCGCCGGAGACCCCCCACATAAACGCTCCAATGCCAAAACTCCCGCGCACCATCGCCTGCGGATGATCGAACTCGCGATCGAAGACAACGCGCACTTCGGTGTCAGCACCCTCGATCTCGACCGCCCCGGTCCGCATTACACCGCCGATACGCTGGCGATCATGCACGCCGAGGAGCCGGACGCCGAACGCTGGTTCGTGATGGGCGTGGACAATCTGCTCGATCTGCCGAATTGGATGCGACCGAGCGAACTCGTGCGCTTCGCACGGTTGGCGGTCGTGACGCGACCCGGATGGAAGGTCGGCACGGACGATCTGCGGCGTCTCGATGCGGCGATTCCCGGCGTCGTGCGCTGCTGCGATTTCGTCACGATCCCGATGCTCGATATCGCTTCGCGCCAGTTGCGCGAACGGCTTCGCACCAACGCACCATACCGCTATCAGCTTCGCCCCGCCGTAGAAGCGTATATCACCGCCCACAGCCTCTACCGGGACGACTCCACCGTACCGTAAATTCACCTTGCCCGTGCACGCACAAAAAGGAACCCTCACGGGTGGATGAACGTTTCTTTCGAGAGGAGAGAAAGTGGAGCGGGTGATCGGATTCGAACCGACGACATTCTGCTTGGGAAGCAGACACTCTGCCAACTGAGTTACACCCGCACTGCGTCGCAGTATACTCGCTGCAGGGGCGACGTGCAAGAGGTGGGCGCGGGCGGTGTCTTCCCCACAGGGGCTATCTATTTTCACCAACCGTGCGACACTGGCACATTGCGTGCATAGAGAACCGTAATGCGTGCGATTTACGCAGAAGACGGAGGAGGATATACCATGCAATCCCTGACACGTCGCCGTGTGCTGCAATTCGGCACCGGTGCGATTGGCGTCGTACTCGTCGCGTGTGGTGGCGAGGCTGCAACCGCAGTGCCGCCCCCGACGATCACGCCAGCACCGCCCCCGACGACCACGCTAGTGCCGCCGACCGTAACCGCCGTACCGCCGACACCAACGCCGTTGCCCACTGCGACCGTTGTACCGCCGACACCGACACTGTTGCCCACCGCAACTGCATCGGTGCAGGTCAACGCAACCGCAACGACGCTCAGTGCGACCAGCGCGGCATTTACCGGCAGCGCGACGACTGCTGCCGCCGCATCGTCCGTCGCAAACGGTACCGTTGTCAGTGCCGCAAGTAGCACGATCTATCCGACTACTACCCCGATGGTGCAGGCGGTTGTAGACAAAGCCCGCACCCGTTTCGACGCGCTCACGGCGGTGCATTTCATCCTCTCCATTGAAGGCGATATTTTTCTCGATACGACCCGCACGATCAAATTGCGTGCTGGAGAGGGCGATGCTCTACGCCCCGACCGTGTCGCCCTCACCGCAAAAGTCTCAGTCGGCTCGATCAACGCCCAGTTGAAATTCATCCAGATCGGCTCGATGGGCTATCTCACCGATGTCCTAACGGGCAAATGGGGACCCGCGCCGCAGGGAATCGAGTTCGATCCGCGCATTATCTTCGATCAGCAAACGGGCGTCACAGGCGTGGTGAAAAAGGTCAATTCGTGGGTGCTTGTAGATACCACGAAAGTGAACAATACCGACACCCAGCATGTGCGCGGGTTTGTGCCGGGCGCAGCGGTCAATGATCTCGTACAGTCGTCGTTGCGTGGCGATTTCGTTGATGTAGATCTCTATATCGAGCCGAAAAGCAGCGATGTCTTGCGCTTCGTTCTCAGTGAACAAGCCGTTGCGGTTCCCGTCGGTACGGCGGTCTCGAAATGGACGCTCGAACTTTCGAAGCAGAACCAAAACATCAAAATAGACGCGCCGATCTAAGGGGGCAACACTCGTGGCACAACCCACCGCCCCGTACCATACTGTCCCTGCCCTCGATGCGGATGCTGCTGATGCTCCCCTCCCGGAAGGGCGGGCGCGGTGGGTCATCGCCGCCGCCTTGCTTGCGGTCTTTGTTGGGTCGCTTGATCTTACCGTCATCGCTACCTTGTTGCCGCGCATGGTGAGCGATTTGCAGATCAATACCGCCGATCTCGACCGCTATGTGTGGATCGTCACGGGCTACCTGCTTGCATACATGGTGACGATCCCTGTCCTCGGTAGGGTGTCGGATATGGTCGGGCGGCGGGCGGTCTTCAGTGCCGCGCTCGCAATTTTCGTCGTCGGCTCTCTTGTCACCGCACGGGCAACTGATCTTCCTACCTTGATCGGGGGGCGCGTGGTGCAGGGATTCGGCGGCGGTGCGCTCGTGCCTGTGACGATGGCACTGGTCGGTGACATCCTCCCGTCGCGTCGTCGCGCCGCCGTCATTGGGTTGGTCGGCGCGGTGGACACGCTCGGTTGGGTGCTCGGCCCGCTTTACGGCGCGGGATTGCTCGCGCTCACCGGGACGTGGCAATCGGTGTTCTACGTCAATATCCCGCTCTCCATCGTCACGATGCTCATCCTGCTCTTCACATGGCGCGGGATGCAACAGGAGCGCACCCGCGAGCGGCTCGATTTGCCCGGTGCGGCATTGCTCACCGTCGCCCTCGTTTGTATCAATCTCGCACTCTCGTCTGGCGCGGAGGCGGGAACGGGCGGCGGGCAACTCGGCGGCTCCGCGAACCCGCTTTCTGCCTATCGTTGGCCGCTCTTGGCGGCGGCGGTCGTCGCGGCGGTGCTGTTCGTGGTATGGGAAGCGCGGGCGAAGTACCCCCTTATCCCGCTCACACTCTTCAAAAGCAGGGCGTTTTCCGCGTCGGCAGTGGCGAATCTGCTCGTCGGTGTCGCGCTCATCGTCGTGATGGTAGATGTGCCGCTCTTCGCCTCACTCACCTCGGAGGATACCGCACGCGGGTCGCTCGTCGGGGCATTGTTGCTCACGCCCTTCACGCTCATGATGGCACTCGGCTCGGTCGTCGGCGGCGTCCTTACGGGCAAAGTCGGTCCACGCCCGGTCTCAGGGACGGGTGTGCTTATCGCGGGGGCGGGGCTTGCCGCGATGCATTTCTGGCCCGATACCGTCGTCGCGGTGCCGATGGGCGCGACGCTGCTCGTGGCGGGGCTTGGCTTCGGCTTGGTCATCGCGCCCGTCGCCTCGGTCGCCATCAACGCAGTGCGGCGCAGTTTCTACGGTGTCGCGTCCGGTCTCGTCGTTGTCACGCGCTTGCTCGGTATGACCGTCGGCATCTCGCTCCTCAGCAGTTGGGGTGTCGGGCGGCTCAGTACGCTCTTGCAGGCGAATGCTCCGGTCAAAATGGCGGGCGAAGTAGACCTCGCATTTCAGACGCGAGTCTTTGCCTATATTGCCGACCAGACCGTTCATTACTCCCTCACCGTGTTGCGCGAGACCTTCGTGATCGCGGCGGTCGTCTGCCTCGTCGCCCTTGTGCCGTGTCTCTTGTTGCTCCGGCATATCCGCCGTGACAACGATATACTCATTGACGTGCCGCAGCAGTTGTAATGCCGTACGGCTTCGTGCCGCGCTACCTTGACGCACGTACTCTCGCGCCGCACAATACGGGCAGTTTCCGGGCGGCTTTGCGTGCGGAAATCGTACAGTGGGGAGAAGGCAGCGCGTGAGCACGACGACGACGACGACACCGACCGACCGGCGCACACCGCTCTATGCGGAACATCAGCAACTAGGTGCGAAGATGATCCCCTTCGGCGGTTGGGAGATGCCCGTCTCCTACCCGACCGGCATCATCGAGGAACACCGCGCGGTGCGGAATCGCGCCGGGTTGTTCGATCTGGGTCATATGGGACAAGCACGAATCGCAGGAAAAGATGCCGAGCGATTCGTGCAGCACATCGGCACGAACGATCTCACCCGCGTCCCCACCGGCGTCTCGCAATACAGCATCCTCTGCCGTCCGTCCGGCGATACAGTGGACGACATCTTTGTCTACCGGATGCCCGATCATATCTTCATCTGCCTCAATGCCGCGAACACCGACAAAGACATCGCGTGGATGCAGGAGCAACAGGCGGCGGGCGGGTTCGATTGTACCGTCGAAAACCTCTCCGATGCCCTCGGAATGCTGGCAGTGCAGGGGCCGGAGGCCATCGGCGTCGTCCAACAATTGACCGATACCGACCTCGCCGCCTTGCCCCGTTTCGGCGCGACCGTCGCCACCGTCAATGGCGTCGAGACGATTATCGGGCGCACCGGTTACACGGGTGAGGATGGTGTCGAACTCTATCCGCCTGTCAGCGCGGTCGTCGCCCTCTGGCGCACTCTGCTCGCAACGGGTGCAGGCGTGGGACTGATCCCGGTCGGATTGGGCGCACGGGACACCCTGCGCCTCGAAGCGAAGATGGCACTCTACGGGCATGAACTGACCGAGGAGATCAACCCGCTCGAAGCTGCCCTTTCGTGGGCGGTGGCGTTCGACAAGCCCGCATTCATCGGGCGCGATGTGCTGGCGGCGATCAAGGCGGCGGGCGGTCCCGCACGGCGGCTCGTCGGCTTCCGTATGGTCGGGCGCGGCATCCCGCGTGCCGACTATCGCGTGTCGGTTGCTGGCACGGAGGTCGGCTACGTCACCAGCGGCGGCTACGCCCCGACGCTCGATGCGAATATCGGTCTTGCGCTCGTGGATCGTGCCGTCGCGGGCGTTGGGAAACCCCTCGACATCGTCATCCGCGACAAACCCGTCGCCGCCGAACAGGTGAAGACCCCCTTTTACAAGAGAACGAACGAGTAAACAGGAACGAGTACCACGTATCCGGTAGGAATTCGTGACGTGGTACGATATCCCCTTCCTTAAGGAGCGCAACAACGATGGAAACCCCGGACGGACTGCTGTATTCAGAAGATCACGAGTGGCTCAAGATCGAGGGCGACACCGCCATCATCGGTATTACGGACTACGCGCAAGACAGCCTCGGCGATGTCGTCTTCGTGGAGTTGCCCGAAGTAGGGCGTGCGCTGACAGTCGGTGAAGCATTCGGCGTGGTGGAATCGGTCAAGGCGGTGTCGGACATCTACACCCCCGTTGCGGGCGAGGTCGCCGAGGTCAATACCGAGCTGGAAGGCACGCCGGAGCAGATCAACACCACCCCCTACGCCTCCGGTTGGATTCTCAAACTGCGGTTGGAGACCACACCGGACACCAGTAAACTCATGAGTGCTGCCGAATACGCCGCCTTCACCGCGTCGGCGGGGCATTAACGCACGAATTACGGCGTACATTGACGGCGTGCACAGGTGGCACGATGTAGCTGCGCGTGCCACCTGTGCGAGTTGCACTGCCATATACAGACTACTGCGAACGGAGTGAACCGTGTCCTACGTACCGACAACAGCCGAAGACCGTGCAGCAATGCTCGAAGCAATCGGCGTCGCCAGTTTCGATGATCTCGTGCAGGCAGTCCCGGCCGATCTGCGGTATCCGACGCTGCGCCTCCCCGACGGGTTGTCCGAGATGCAACTGATGCGCGAACTCGGCGCAATTGCAGAGAAAAATGCCGATGTTTCCCATTATCCCTGCTTTCTCGGCGCGGGCGCGTACAGCCATTTCACCTCGGCGGTCGTGCGGCACACGGGGTTGCGCGGCGAGTTTTACACCACCTACACACCGTATCAGCCGGAAATCTCGCAGGGAACGTTGCAGGTCGTGTATGAGTTCCAGACGCTGATAGCGCAGTTGTACGGCATGGAAATCTCCAATGCCTCGATGTATGACGCCGCGACTGCCCTTGCCGAGGCCGCGTTGATGGCAGTGAACAGCACGCGGCGCACGAAAATCGTCGTCGCGGACAGCGTCCACCCCGCCTATCGCACCGTCATGGAGACCTACACGAGCGGGTTGAATGCCGAAATCGTCACCGTGCTGACGGTCTCGTCGGAAACACTCCGCACCACACCAACGCAATTCTCCGGTGTGCTGGACGAAACCACTGCCTGCCTTGTCGTGCAATATCCCACGTTCGTCGGCACGATTGACGATCTGCAGGCCCTGAGCGATGCCGCGCACGCCGTCGGTGCGCTCTTCATCGTGTGCAGTTATCCGGTCGCGCTGGGGATGCTCAAGCCGCCGGGAGCATTCGGCGCGGATGTGGCGGTGGGCGAGGCGCAATGCTTCGGCACCGGGCTATCGTTCGGCGGGCCATATCTCGGTGTGCTGACCTGCAAGCAGTCGCTCGTGCGGCTCATGCCCGGTCGCGTTGTCGGGCAGACGAAGGACACGACCGGACGCACCGGATACGTCCTGACCCTCCGCACGCGCGAGCAGGACATTCGCCGCGAGAAGGCGACCTCCAATATTTGTACCAACGAGGGATTGAACGCCCTCTTTGCCTCGATTCAGATGGCGATGCTCGGCGACGGCGGCGTGCGCGACCTCGCCCGCCAGTGTTACCACAAAGCCCACTATCTCGCGGACGAGATCGCTAAACTCCCCGGCTACACTGTGCTCGATGCGGACGGCGCGGCGGTATCCGGCGGCACCGCCCCGACCTTCTTCAATGAGTTCGTCGTCCGCACCCCCCTCGCACCCGCCGCACTCAATGCAAAATTGCTTGCGGCGGGTTTCATCGGCGGCTACGATCTGGGGCAGCACTATCCCGCCCTCACAAACCATATGCTCCTCTGCGCCACCGAACTCCTCGACCGCGCCACCCTCGACCGCTTCGTCGCAACACTGGCAGCGGGATAAGGTATACGCGCCACTCATATGTGATGGAAAAAATGCGTCGCCGCACCGTGCGACGCATTTTGTATTTCACGAACGACTTCCGACGTACGACTTCCCCGTTCTGCTATACTCATATCCATATCCGCATCATGACGGTGCGCGAGACTGTGCAGACATACACACGAGCACGCGCGGAAACGTTTTCCGTTGCGTCGTGGTTGGAGGACTTTGGTGGCGAAGCCGATTGTGGCCGTGGTAGGTCGCCCGAATGT
>JBBRMX010000118.1:0-10402 GCA_038230615.1 Thermomicrobiales bacterium
CCGTCGCGGGGGACCCGACGAACCTCGGCCCGACCTACGCAAGCATGGCACAACTGCTCGCCGCGACGGGGTCGCAGAGCGGGCAACCGACGACGCGCTCCCTCTCCGCAACAGGCGCAGCAGGCACCTTCGCCAATGCAGACACGCAGGCGAACATCGCTGCCTACGATGGCACGACCCAGCACAATGTCCCGAAAGCATTCATGGACTACCGCAACAAAGCGGGGTTACTCTCTATCGGTCTGGCGATCACCGAGCCGTTCTGGTCCAATGTCACCGTCGCGGGGCAGCCGCGTGATGTGCTCATTCAGGCATTCGAGCGGCGTGTGCTGACCTATACCCCTGCGAACCCGGACGCGTTCAAGGTGGAGTTCGGCAATATCGGGCAGCACTACTATCAGTGGCGATATGTCTCCGGCGGCGCACAGACGACACCCGTGCCGACCGGTGCAGGCGCAACCGCGACCGCAGCAGCGCAACAGACCGCGACTGCCTCCCCTGCCGCCGACACGACCCCGCCCAAATTCACTAGCGCACCGGAAGCCAAGAACCTGACGCCCAACTCGTTTACGATCACATGGACGACGAACGAACCGGCATCTAGCGAACTACTCTACGGCCCCACCGCCAACTACGAGCAGACGAACATGGATCAAAAGAATGTTTATTCGGTTGACCATCAGGTTGTTGTTACCGGGCTGACCCCCGGCGCAACCTATCATTACCGGATTCGGTCCCGCGATCCCTCCGGCAATCCCGTTCTTGACACCGACGACCGCTCATTTGCACTGCCCGCCGCGAAGTTTGACGGCACGATGGGTTCGGTGCCGAATATCACCGGTGTCTCCGTTTCCAAAACCACCGCCACCACCTTCACGGTAACGTGGACGACGAATATCCAGAGCCGCTCGGTCATTCAGTATGCGAGCACCGACCAACTGAAGACCGGCGGCTACGACCGCGCCCGTCCCGGCGACAATGGCGACCCGCTCGGCACCGGGCATAACGCCACCGCGATCTCGCTGGAGCCAAACAAGATTTATCGCTTCCGCATCATCTCGCTCCTGCCGGACGGCACCGCGAGTGCGTCGGACGACACCGGCATCATGGCAATTGGCGCGAACAACAATGTCCAGACCATGAGCGAAAAACAGCAACTGAAGATTAACGACCTTACCGCAGCGCAGGACAAGATTAGCCTGCCCGTGAATATCTCCTTCTCCACCGACCGCCCCGCCTCGGTAATCGTCGAGATTGGCCCGACGAGCAAACTGGGCGGCGGCTCCTACTACGGCAAGACGACAGATTATCCCTACCCGTTCACGCGCTCGCTGCACACTGTATCGCTCACGAACCCCTATCCCGGCACCTTGTACTACCGCGTGATGGTCTATGACGAACTCGGTACCGCAACCTCGGAAACGAAGTCGTTCAGCCCGTAACACACGAGACCCGTTGCCCCCCTTCCGAAGTTGGAAGGGGGGCAATATTTGTGTACGGCATCGTCGTTTGGCGCGAACACCGCCACGCATGCTATCCTGTGAACGATAATTAGATAGCAGTGCGTGTCTTTAGCAAGAAAAAAGTGGTGATAAAGAGTAAAGGGGGAGCAGTGAGCAGAAACCGCCGCATATTCGTTTTGATGCTTGCGATGCTCTTGCTGATCGGGGCGGGGGAAGCACCGCTCACGCCGTCGCTCCCTGTTGCCGCACAGGGCGGCGGGACGATTGATCTCTCGCTGCGCGGTTTAGGATATGCCGATACGACCCTGACGGACATTGATGCATCGTTCGATGTCTTCTTTCCCTCGATAGGTGGTGCGCCGGGAGATTCGACGCTGGAATTTATCTACGCGCATTCCAATCTGCTCAACCCTCAATTGAGCACCGCGAGTGTGTTCGTCAATGATGTGCCGGTGTGGAACGGGCAACTCACCGACAAAAACGCCGCCCGCACCATCGAGCGCATCGCCGTCCCCGCAGATCGCCTGCGTGCAGCGAACAATCGCGTCTCGTTTCGCTTCTCGTTGCGCTTCCGGGACGCCTGCGACGGCGAGAATTCTGCCGCCCGCAACGCCGTCGTGTTCCGCGACACAACCCTGCGCCTCTCCCCCCCCACGATGTCACCCGCGCCGCTGCTCACCGATTTTCCCACGCATTTTCTCTCGCTCACGCGCCCCGGCACCGGCATCGTCGCGGCAAATCTCAACTCAGAGGCGCAACCGCCGCTCGCGGTGCCGGTGACTGCCGCAGTGCCGCCCGACGCGAGCATCGAGGAGCGTAGCGGGGCAACAACATTGATGGCGTCGCTCGGCAACCGGCGCGGCACCTTGCCCCTCGATCCGCGTATGGTCACGACGCCCGGTTTGGCACAGGCAGCCAAGATGTCGAATGTGCTGCTCGTGGCAAAGGCGGCGAAAGTACCCGCCGATCTTCTCGCGGGCGCACCGTTCACAATCTCATCGGAGGGCTGGAAGCGGGCAGATGGTACCGCGATCCCGGCGGGGGCGGGCGTACTGCTGATGGCGGGCGCACCGGGCGACGCACGCGGGCGGGTGCTCATCGTCAGCGGCAACGACGATGCAGGCATCGCCCGCGCCGTTACCGCCCTCAGCACGGCAGGGGCGATGGACACCTTCGCAGGGCAGAGCGCGGTAATTACGGATGCCACCTTTCCGCCCGCGCCGAATGGCACGAAGATTTCCTTCGGCGATCTCGGCTTTACGACCGCCCAAGTGACGGGCTTCGGCACGCGGGATTTGAATGTCTCGTTCATCAGCGGCACAATATCGGGCGCGGCAACCCTGACCGTAGACCTTGCCAATAGCGCGGTATTGGACGGCAACCGCTCCGCGATGACGGTCATCGTCAATGGTCAGCCGACGGGCAGCACGCGCCTCGACGGGAAAAATGGCGAACGGCGGCTCGTGCGATTCTCGATCCCGCCCAATGTGCTGCGGGCAGGGCGCAACACCCTGCGCTTCTCGTTCCAGATGCAAACCGAGGAGATCGCCTGCCAAACCCACCTCGATGGTACGCAGTTGTTCAGCGTCCTCTACCCGGAAACGAGCCTCACCCTCGCACCGCCCGCGAAGGATGGCGGCACACTAACCCTCGATGCCTACCCCGTCCCTTTCGCGCAGGGGGACGCACCGCTCACGATGATCGTCGGTGACGCGAACGACCTCGACGGCATGACCGCCGCGCTCCGTCTCGCATATGGCACAGGTGGCGCGGTACAGCGCACACCCGCTACGCGCCTCCTGACCGCAGCGGACGCCACGCCGCCTGTGCTCGGCAACCGAAGCGCGGTGGCATTCGGGCTGCCTGCGAACAATGCGCTGCTGCAACCCCTGACAGATAGTCTGCTGCTGACTGGCAGCAATGGCACCGTGCAAATACGCCCTTCTACCGCGAACGCACCCACAGTCGGGCGCGGCATCCCGACCGCAGTGCCGATTTCGCTCACGGCGGCGGGCAACGGTCCCGTAGGCGCACTCCAGATACTCGCTGCGCCGTGGGACAAGGGCGCAACGTTGCTTATTATCTCCGGCACGGACCCTCAGACGCGCCTCTGGGCAACCGATGCGCTGATCCGCAGCCGGTTCCGCTCCCGTGAGGCGGTCATCACGCGAGACCCGCTCGGTGCGCTCGTCGTCGGGGAGACACGCCCGGTAGCGACACCCGCCTTCGCTACTCCCGCGAATGTCTCGAACGGCACCGATCTGACCGGCACCGCCGCGACCACCACTACTACTGCCCCCAAAGATGCCGACACTAGTATCGGTCTGCCGCGTTTGTGGGTTATAGGCGTGGTGCTTGTGACGGCTGCCGCGCTGGTCTTTATGGCGGCGACGCTCTCCCTGCGGGCAAGACGCCGCAAACGATAATTGTCTCGCATCTTCCTTGCCCCCCGTGCAATAGTCGCGGGGGGTTTTTGATACTCCGCTCAGTCTGCGGCGGAGGCAGCGGCTTCTTCGGCGGTCGTATGCGGGTCGTTCTCCATACCGGGGCGCGGGGCGGTGCTGGTGAGACCGTGGGAGGTCTTCTCCCAGTAGAAGGGCTTCGTGAAGAGTTGCCAACCCGCTTTGTATGCCGCAACGCTCATCATCAGCCAGTAAAGCGGCATCGCAAGGGCAGCGGGGATCAATTTTTTGTAGCCACGGTCGAGCGCACCCGCGATGCCCGCGCCGAGGAAGACGCAATTGCCGAACACGAGCGACGCGAACCCGATTGCCTGCAAAATGCCGGGGTTGATTGCGGCGATCCAATCAGGACGGAAGATGAGATAAATCAGCGACGATACCCACAAGATCGGGTTGATGAGCAGCACTGCGAAGGTACCGCCGACTGTCGCCTGTACGCTCCAAAAGTTGCGCGTGCCGAGTTCGCGCCAGAGCCGCCACGGACGGCGGTTGTGGACAAGCCACGTCTGCATGTACCCCTTGATCCAGCGCGACCGCTGACGAATCCAGTTGCGATATTGCGTATTTGCTTCCTCGAATGTTGTGCTATCGAGCACCGCCGTGCGATAACCGAGTTTGAACAACCGGATACCGAGGTCGGCGTCTTCCGTCACATTGTAGGGGTCCCACGCGCCCGCCCGCGCCAGCCGCTCGGTGATGAAAAAGTTCGAGGTACCGCCCAGCGGGATCGGCGCACCCGTCACACCAAGACCGGGCAGGAACAGGTCAAACCATTGGCTGTATTCCAGCGTAAACCAGCTTGTGAGCAGATTTTCGTACGGGTTGAAGAAGTTCAATTTCGCCTGAATGCACGCAACATTGTCCGGTGCATTGCGGAATGCAACGACGCACTTCTTGAGTTGGTCGGGGTCGGGGATGTCTTCGGCGTCGTAGATCACGAGCAGTTCCCCGCGCGACTCGATCAACCCGTAATTGCACGCCTTCGGCTTAGTTTTCGGGAGCGAATCCGGCACGCGTACGATCTTGAAATGTTCCGGCGGGCGGGCAGCACGCACCGCCGCGAGGGTCTCCTCGTCTTCCTCTTCCAGCAAGATTTTCACATCGAGTTTGATCTGCGGGTAATTCATGTTGGCAATGGCACGCAGCAGCACCGGCACAATCGCCGCCTCGCGGTAGAGCGGAATCAACACCGTGATAATGGGCAAATCCTCGTCCACGAGTGCCGCAACTTCGTCTTTCGATGCCACGACCGCGAGATCCACCGTGAACCCGCGCAGGATGAGATAGGTCTTGTACACCGAAAACGAGACATAGATGAGCATGAAAATGATGTTTACCGTTGTGAGCGTGATTTTCCAACTCAGAATCATACCGAGCACAAACACCCCGATCAGCACAAAAAACCCGATGCGCTGCTCCGGGTAGAACGTAATGTGTGCGCTGTTCTGCGGCTGCTGCTGCACGAGCACCTGCGTACTGGTGACGACATTCGTGTCGCGGTACAACTGGCGCAATGCCCAGTCTACATCGCGGTCGGTCGTGAGCACCGTATGGACATCGCGCCCGGTCATCTCTCTGACCGTGGCAATCGCGGCGACATCGAGCGGGTCCACCATCGCCAGCGTTACCGCCTCCGCGCTGATCGCCAGCGGCACGACGCGATGCTGCCGTAAAAAGAGTTGCGGCAGCAGATCGTGCGGGAACTCCACCGCATTATATGTGCGGAGATTGACCACGGGCAGCGAAAGGTAGCGCGAGATGAGCAGCGCGAGATTCCACGGGTTGATGTACCCGAGTTCGATCACCGACGGCCCGATGCTGGTGCCGGTATTCGCGGAGTACCACGCGGCTTCCGCAAATTGCTCCGCCGAGAGCGCATCGTTGTCTACCAGAATTTCTTCCAGCGTCTCCGGCACCCACAGCGGCTTGCCTTCCTCCCCAAAGACGGTGTTGATCGCGGCGTCCAGATCGCGTGGCGACACCGAGATGAGACGCAGCGGCTTCGTGGCGAGGTTTTCGAGAAATTGCTGTGCTACTTCGGGGGCGTAACTATCCACAAGCGCGAGAAATTCGGTCTCGCTCTCGCCGAGCGGCAGCACACGGTACGCCCGCGCCAGCGGCGGCGTCAGCCCGATCAATGCATCAGGATCGAGGCGATAGCGTTTGCCACCGATTCGGAGAGTTGTTTGTGCGGGCAGCATTGCAGCGACACCTTTCGCACCATTGCACAGCGGAAATACCTGAACACTGTATCATGATTTGGCTACAGTGCGCTATATAGAGAGATGCGTAGTCGTCTGTCGTTCGTCGTGAAATACATGTAAATGCGTTCCCGCGCCCTGCGCCGCATTTCACGTATACGCACCGACCAACGATATCCCTTGCACGCCGCGCCGCGCCGCGCTACGCTCATCGTCGCAGCAGTGCAGCAGAAACGTACACGAAAAGGAGCGACACCCATGGCGACACGGGAACGGACGGTGCTTCGTGCCTCGCATATTATTGCGTACGACGGCGCGGGACATCGCTATCTCCGCGATGGCGTAGTGGTCTACGAGGGGAACGAGATCGTCCATGTGGGCAAAGCCTTCGACGGCACTGCCGACCACACGATAGATGCGACGGGTAAGATCGTCACGCCGGGGCTGGTGAACACCCATTCCCATCTCAGCGGCTCGCCGCTCGATAAATCATTGCTGGAAGACCGGGGGCCGCGCCAGTTTTACCTCTCCGGTCTGTTCGAGTTCCTCCCCGTGCGCGGCGAGGCGCAGGACGCCGAGGCGCATCACGCCGCCGTAGACTTCTCCATGACCGAGCTGCTGCGGAGCGGCACGACAACGATTATGGAGATCGGTGTCCACGGCGATTACGTCGCAGAGGCGGCGGGCGCGGCGGGATTGCGGGCATACATCGCGCAGTCGTACCGCTCCGGCGCATGGTATACCCCGGATGGCAAGCGCGTTGCCTACCGCTGGGACGACGACGAAGGCTTCGGCGCGATGGACGCATCGATACGGCACATCGAAACAATCAGCGGGACATATGGCGACCGCATCCGGGGCTACCTCAGCCCCGCGCAGGTGGACACCTGCACCGAAGCACTCCTGCGACGTTCCCGCGAGGCGGCAAATAGCCTCCAAGTCCCGATGGCATTGCATGTCTCGCAATCCGTGAACGAATTCATGGAGATGACGCAACGGCACGGCATGACACCGCTGGAATGGCTGCGCGGAATCGGCTTTCTCGGCCCAGACTGCATTTTGGGGCATTGCATCATCCCCGGCGAAAGCACATGGGCGAATTACGCGGCAGACGATATCGGGATTCTGGCAGAAACCGGCGCGGCGGTGGCGCACGCGGTTTGGGTCTTCGCACGGCGCGGCATCGCGATGGAATCTTTTTCTAGGTATCTGCGGCGCGGCGTCCGCATGACGCTCGGCACCGATACTTGCCCGCAAAATATGATCGAAGCAATGCGGTACGCGGCAGTCGTCAGCAAGATCGTGGACCGCAATACCGAACTCGCTACCGCTGCCGATGCCTTCAATGCCGCGACCCTCGGCGGGGCTGCGGCACTGGGACGCGACGATCTCGGACGCATCGCCCCCGGTGCGAAAGCAGACCTGCTCATCTGGGACGCCGAGACCCTGAATATGTCCCCAATGCGTGATCCCGTGAAAAACATCGTCTACAACGCCGCGATGGAAGACCTCCGCACCGTGATTGTGGACGGGCGCATCGTCGTAGAGAACGGCGTGCCGCTATACGCAAAAGACCCGCACACAGCGGCAACGGCATTGCAGGCGGCGGGAGAACGAATGTGGTCGCGCTTCGCCCAGTACGACTGGCAAGGGCGAAGCGTGGACGAAATGTCGCCGCAAACATACCCCGCGTGGGAGGGCGCGTAAGCGGCGGATGGGAACGCCCACCCGCAGTGTAGCGCAGAGTGCAATCGTGGGCGTCGCGCCATGATACACTGCGGCAAACGTCCGGTCTGTCCGATTCGATCTGAAACGGGGCAACGCGAGTATGGCAGCAGCAATTGTGCTTTCCGTTTTCTGGGCATCGGCGATCCTCGCCGCCGTGTGGCTAATCGGCGGCGGTCTCGCCTATTTCCGCTACATCCCCGCCGCGCAGCAGCGCAACGAGCGGCTGATGTGGTTCATTTTCGGTCCCCTCGGCCCGATGCTCTTCGCGTACATGGGCTGGGAAGAGCGGCACAAAATTCACGGTCCGGTGATGGACTCGATTTTCCGGCGACGCAAGCAGGGCGACGACTAACCAACCCCTGAGGACTGCGAACTGAAGCCGGGAGGCGACGCAAGAGGATCGCCATGCGACGGCGGGACATGCTGAAAAGGGAAACAAAACAATCCGTAAGCGTTTTTTTGCGTCCGCTGCGCCTTTGCAGGTCAATGTCCAAGGAGGGCGAGATGGCGCAGACAGCACGAGCAGACTACGGGCTGGATGCTCCCGGAATCGTCCGGGGATTTCTTATCGGCGGCGCGGCATTAATCGTCGCCGGTGTTGCGGTCGCGGCGGCGAGTGCGACGAACGCCGCAACTATATTCGGACGGGCGGCGACAATCACGGGCGCAATCTGCCTCATCGAGGGTGTGTTGATGTGGTGGAGCAGCCGCGTCGGCAAGATGCACGCACGAGACCGATTGCTCGACGATCTGCACCTGCGCGGCGATGAGCGCGTGCTCGATGTCGGCTGCGGGCGCGGAGTGCTCCTGATCGGCGCGGCGCGGCGTGTGCCACAGGGTGCGGCGGTGGGGCTTGATCTCTGGTCGCAGTCCGATCAGGGCGACAATCGCCCCGATGCCACGCTCGCCAATGCCCGTGCCGAGGGAGTTGCGGAGCGTGTCACCATCGAAAGCGGCGATATGCGCCGGATGCCCTTCCCTGATGCCGCGTTCGCGTGCGCGGTTGCGAATCTCTCCATCCACAATATCGAATCCCGCGACGGGCGGCGAGAAGCAATCGGGGAGATTGCCCGCGTACTTGTCCCCGGCGGGCGTGTCGCCCTGATGGACTTTAAGCACGTCGGGCAATACGCTGACGATCTCCGCACCGCCGGATTGACCGATGTGCGCGTGAGCGGACCAAACTTCTGGATATTCCCGCCCGTCCGTACCGTCACCGGGGAAAAGTAACGAGCGATACGAATGCATTTTTCGTTACTCGTTACTCGCCGTTCGTTACTTTTCCCTAGCGGTACGACGCCGCCTGCATATCGAACAACTCGGCGTACCGCCCGCCTTTGAGAAGCAATTCGTCGTGATTGCCGTTCTCGATCACGCGCCCGTCTTCGATCACGATGATGCGCGTCGCCATACGGACAGTGCTGAAACGGTGCGAGATCAGTACCGCCATCTTGCCCTCGGTCAGTTCATCGAAGGCTTGGAAAACTTCGAATTCGCTGCGGACATCCAGCGATGCGGTTGGCTCGTCCAAAATGAGCAGGTCGGCATCGCGCATGAAAGCGCGGGCAAGCGCGACCTTCTGCCATTGCCCGATGCTCAGTTCCTGCCCGTCCTGAAACCATCTGCCGAGCGGGGTATCATACCCCTGCGGCAAGTCTTCGATGATGCTTGCCGCGCCCGCCTCAACCACGGCGTTTTCGATCCGCCCTTGATCGTCTATCGCCTCGATGCGCCCGAAGCCGACATTCTCGCGTACCGTCAGTTGGTATTTGACGTAATCTTGGAAGATTACCCCTGCATGAGAGCGCACATCGGCGGGGTCGAAGTCACGCAGGTCAATACCGTCCAGCAGAATCCGTCCGCCAGTGGGGTCGTAGAGCCGCGTGAGTAGTTTGACGAGCGTTGTCTTGCCTGCGCCGTTCGACCCAACAAGCGCGACGGTCTCACCGGGGCGAATGACGAACGAGACATCTTCCAGCACCCATTTCTCGGTACCGGGATACTTGAACGAGACATGATCGAGCGTGATCCCTTCACGGATGACCGCCGGGAACGGTACCGGCTCGGAGCGCACGGGCAACTCCGCCGCGAACGCAAGGAAATCGAACAAGTTGCTCAGAAAGAGCGCGTTTTCGTACAGGCTGCTGACCCCGGAAAGGATGTTGCTCACCTGTGATTGGCTCTCGCGGAATGCCTGATAGTAGAGCGTCAGCCCGCCGACGGTGATGCGCCCCGCAACGACCTGCAAGACGACGTATACATACGTCAACCCCGACACCACCGTCGCAAGGGCATTAAGACCAAACTGCGACGAGGTGCGCCGGATCGTGAGCGCACGATTCTCGCGGAAGAACTTGGCGAAAATCTCCTTATAGCGCACGAGCAGCGTGGGATGTAGCCCGAATATCCGTAATTCCTTCACCGGGCCGTCGGTCGTCAGCAGGTAGTTAAGGTAATTCAGTTTGCGCTGCTCCGGCGCACGCCCTGTGAGCAGGGCAAAGAATTGCCCGCTGTACCGTGCCTGAATGATGAATGAGGGGATCGAGAC
>JBBRMX010000119.1:0-10393 GCA_038230615.1 Thermomicrobiales bacterium
ATCGTGGAGCGGCTCGGCGTCCATTACGCAGAGCAAGCCGAGCGGTTCGCCAATGCTGTTTTCCAGCACCACACCCATGAAACTCTCAATGTCGCTACTAACTGACAGCACCGGATCGTGCGGGAAAACGCCGTTGACGCCATACGCGCAATAGCGGATTTTCTGCATAATCACTTTTTCCGATAGGGTGTCGGTAAGCAGGTAGGAAAAATTTTCCGCGATGTCGCCATGGGAGCAGACTGCAAGTGTCTCTACCTGCTGTTCCTCCTCGCTACTGTGTATCTCCCCGATTAGGGCGTACCCTACACCGAGGACGCGGGTGAGTTGCTGGACGAGGGTGCGAAGAAATGTCGTGCCAGTTGCCGCCGAGACACGTCGCGTCACCTCTTGAAGAGCGGTTTCGGTGCGAGAGAGTTTCTCTTGCGAGAGCCGCAATTGTAGTTGATCCATCACGACCGCCGCAAGACCTTGCAGGCTCTGTAGCGCACGCGTATCAAGGTGGCGCGGTTCGTGGTCAATGATACAGAGCGTGCCGAGGCTGAACCCGTCCGGTGTTCGCAACGGTACACCTGCGTAAAACCCGATAAAGGGTTTGCCGGTTACAAGCGGACTCGTCGCCCACGAGGGGTCTATGTGGGCGTCTTCGATGAGGTAAATGTCGTCCTGCTCGATCGTCGCATTGCACATCGTGTGGTGGCGTACCAACTCGACTGTATCCATGCCGTAGGCGGATTTTATCCAGACTCGTTCGCGGTCCACAAAGGAGATGAGCGCAATGGGCATATCGAATATCAGTGCGGCGAACGAGGTGATGCGGTCGAGCGACTCTTCCGATGGCGTATCGAGTATCTTATATTGCTCGAGTGCGCGGAGGCGGTCGAGTTCAGCGACGGAAGGAACCACTCTGTCTATCCTGACTGTGAAGGCGGATATGGATGTCCGATTGAACTACGGAGCGGAACCTTGTTATGCACTGTCAGTCTACCATATGCGGTGCGAAATGGTAATCTGCATATCAAGTTTCGTCTCGTAGCGACGGTCCCTCTTTTATGGACCGACAGTGATTGTCGCGCTTGTCATATAGGATTGATTGTTCTGTGAGCAGAGCACATCCACGGGTGCGGCACCGGAGGTGACATTGGTACCGACGGGCCATGTCCACGATACACGCCCATTTGCGTCCGCAACTTTGTCCTGCAATCCGTCTACCGCAGACTGCCCGGATTTGTACGTCACGCTGATTTTGCAGTATGCCCCGACGGGGGCTTGCACAGTCGCGCTGGCGAAGCCGCCGCGTGCAACATTCGTTGTAATAGTCGTGAAACTCACCGGCACACTGGCGCGTGCCGTGCCAGTTGTGCCGAGGGGAGCGGGCGGGGGGATCGGCGTGTTGGTGGGCATATAGAAAATACCGGGAATGGCGGCAAGATTCGCGCCGTTCGCACTCTGGTATCGCCACTGGTAATAGTGCTGCCCGATATTGCCGAACTCCACCTGATACGCTTCAGGATTGTCCGGCGTATAGGTGAGAATGCGCCGCTCGAATGCCTGAATGAGCACATCGCGGGACCGCCCGGCGACGCGAACATTCGACCAGAATGGCTCCGAGATCGCCAGCCCAATAGCCCCTATCCCGACGCGCTGCCGGAATGTTGCAAAGGCACGCGGGACATTATGCTTCGTAGTATCATCGTACTCTGCGATATTTGCCTGCGGGTAGGTGCTCCCGCCGGAGAAATTCGTCGGCAGTCCGGTTGCGGGCAGCGAGAGAGTGGTGAAGCCATTTTCCGCTGCTCGTGGTTGGGCGGGGGCGAGCAAGGCGGCGGAATACTCTGCGAGTGCCGCATAGGTCGGACCGGTATTGTCTGGGTCTCCCGCAAGCGGAATCACGGCAGGCTGGCGCATCTCGAATTTGTTGTCGCCCATCTGCACGCGCCCGGTGATGAGTTCGGTCGCAAGCAGACCGTTCGAAACGGGGCTGGCAGGGTTGGTCAGTTCCATACGGGCTTTGTCGAAGTACTGTACGAGGCGCGAACCGACTTGGTCTTTGTACAGCCCCTCCGCATACGGCTCCGCTTGCCCTTCGCGTGCATTGGAGACCGGTCCCCAGAAGTTGGGCGTAGTCGCCTCGCCGGATTTCCACAGTTGCTCGAAGGCGGGGTCGGCGAAACCGGCTGCTGCCTGCGTAAGAGCAACCATACTCACGCTGGCGAGCAGCAGACCGATGACCAGAATATGGAGCGTTCGTCGTGGCATTATGCACTCCCGCTTGTGATTTGGTGCGATCTACATAAAGCATAGACGATCTGCACTCGTCTCGCACGATGAACGTACAGGCAGTTCTCTGTTTGCTGTCTGTCACGGCGGATGATGTTGCGGGCGAAACAGGGTGGGCGAGGCTTCCGCACCGCGTGTATCGTTGTCCCCGTACATCCGAAACCGCTTTTCGCACACACGCCGCCCCCGCACACACGCCCAGCCGGGGCTGAGGAGGGGACGGAGGCGCGAAGGGGATCGTATGCCCCTCGTACGCTTACGCGAAGCGTTCTTCTTTCCACGGGTCAGCGTTGTTGTTGTAGCCGTATCGCTCCCAGAAGCCAAGACGGTCGGCAGCGAGAAATTCGATGCCGCGCACCCATTTCGCGCTTTTCCATGCGTACCGCTTAGGGATGACGAGGCGCATCGGCCAGCCATGTTCCGCCGAAATATCTTGTCCGTTGTTGCGCCACGCGAAGAGGCAATCGTCATCTGCGAAGACTTCCAGCGGCATATTCGTCGTATAGCCACCGTCGCAATTGACGAGCACATGCTTTGCCTCTGGCTTGAGCGTTAGGTGCGACAGTATCTCTTTGGTAGAGATGCCTTCCCAGTGATTGTCGTACGTGCTCCAGCGAGTGACGCAGTGCATATCGCGTGTAATCTCGAAGTGCGGCAGGGCGAGGAACTCCTTATACGTCCACGTCACGGGCGATTCGACTAGCCCCGTGACGGTAAAATCCCATGTAGCAGGGTCGAAACGCGGGATGCTGCCGTAATGCAGCACGGGCCATTTCTGCGAGAGCGTCTGACCGGGCGGGAGCCGTTGTGTGTAATCCGGCTCACGATTTCGCAAACTATTCAGGGCGCGAAAGACCATCGGGTGCCTCCTTTGACATTCGATACTAGGCGGGAATGCGATCATCACCTACTGTAACGCACATTCAGTGCAACGGCATTCCGCCCTGCCTCGCCTTGACCGCTCGTACACTCTGTAGTACAAGCAAACGCACAGCGCACCCGCATCGCAATCTTCCTCCACTAGGGATTCAGGACGCTATGGACGCAAGCCTTCGCCTCACAACCGATGATGCCGATGACGCGGACGGCGTGTATATTGCATCCGACGATCTCGCCGGGAGCGATGCAGATGCGGACGACGCGATAGGTGAAAACGGCGACGCGCTCGCGGAGTTGCCTGCGGATCTCGTGCTGGACCGCGACATGGCGGAGATGGTTAGCCGCGCCCGCGAGCAGGGCTACACGACCTATGATGATATTCTTGGCGCACTACCTACCCCGGAGCAGAGCATCGAGACGACCGACCAACTCATTTCGTACCTCGGCGAGATGGGCGTGCGCGTCTTCGATAGCGCGGTTACGACACCCATACCTACCGCCCGCCACGCTGTCGAAACGTACGATTCTGACCTCCCCGGCGTCAGCATAGATGACCCGGTGCGGATGTATCTGCGCGAGATCGGGCGTGTGCCGCTCCTGACGGGCAAAGAGGAACAGGAACTCTCCCGCCGTATGGAGATGGGCGTCTATCTCATCCGGCGCGAGTGCGAACTGCGCGACGCGCTCGACGCGGACCCGACCGCAGCAGCGGTTGCGTGTGCGCTCTATGCCGATTTGGTCGCGCACTGGGAGATTATCGCCGATCTGTTCCGCGAACTGCGCGAACGCGACGAACTGCCAATGCGCCGTAACGAGGTCTTCGATGGGTTGGTGCCGCTGAATGCGCTTGCCCCCGATGTATTGACGCGGGCAGCCAAACTGCGCGGCTGGACCGATGCCGCCGCCGAGGAGATGATTCGCTGCCGCCTGATGGAATACTTGCTGCTGCCGGTGGGGCAATTTCCCGATGCGCTGCGTCATCAGATCGAACTCACTCGACCGTGGCCGGACGATGCCGGGGTCGCCGATGCCTGCGCCGACCTTGCCACGCATCCCCCGCCCGCGCGTGAGAAACGCTGGCAGCGTACCCGCAAACCGCTCCTGATGCAGTTGGTCGTCATCCCGGCAGACGGCGCGGACACCGGCGTCGCGTGGGATACGCGGCATGACGCGCTTTCGGCATACTGGGCAGCGATCAAAACGGACAGCGATGAGGCGCGGCGACGGTTGGTAGAAGCGAACCTTCGCCTTGTCGTCAGCGTGGCGAAGAAGTATGTCGGGCGCGGCATGAGCCTCCTTGATCTCGTGCAAGAGGGCAATATGGGGCTGATCCGCGCCGTGGAAAAGTTCCATTACATCAAGGGATTTAAGTTCAGCACCTACGCGACGTGGTGGATACGGCAGGCAATCACCCGTGCCATCGCCGACCAAGCCCGTACGATCCGTATCCCCGTGCATATGGTAGAGACGATCAACAAACTGATTCGCATCTCCCGCCAGTTGTTGCAGGAGATGGGACGCGAGCCGACGAGTGAAGAAGTCGCCGCGATCATGGGCATCAATGCCGAGCGCGTGCGCGAGATCATCAAGATTTCGCAGGAGCCGGTGTCGCTCGAAATGCCTATTGGCGAGGAAGAAGACAGCCATCTCGGTGACTTCATCGAGGACGCGAAGGCCATCGCCCCCGAAGATGGCGCGTCATCCGGTCTATTACGTGAACAACTTGATAAAGTGCTCGACATGCTCTCCGAGCGCGAGAAGCAGGTACTCGTTCACCGCTTCGGCTTGGAGGATGGCAATAGCCGCACGCTGGAAGAAGTCGGCAGGCAGTTCGGCGTCACGCGGGAGCGCATTCGCCAAATCGAGGCGAAAGCCCTACGAAAATTGCGCCACCCTTCCCGCGCCAAGCAACTGCGGGATTTCATGGAGTGACGCTGTGACGATACCCCCGGCATCGCTTCCGCGCCCCCGTGCCCTCCTGTTCGATCTCGATGGCACGCTGATAGACAGTATCGAACTGATCGTGCGCTCGTTCGAGCACGCAACGGAAACGCATCTCGGCGCACCGCTCCCCCGCGAGATAATCCTACCCACCATCGGGCGGTCATTACGAGAGGAATACGAGCGTATTGCCCCCGGTCTGGGCGCAGCCCTGATCGCCACGCACCGCGAATTCACGGATGTGCACCAGCACGCACTCGTCACGATCTACCCCGGCGTGCTCGACATGCTGGAGGCAGTGCGGGCGCGGGGATTGCCTACCGCCCTTGTGACATCCCGCTCCCGCCAGAGCGGTATCCCGATGCTAGAACGGTTACTCCTTGACCGTGTAATGTCCGCACTGGTGCTGGAAGACGACACCGCACGGCACAAACCGTTCCCCGATCCGCTGTTCCACGCCGCCGCGCTGCTCGGTCTGCCGCCTGCAACCTGCTGGTACATTGGTGACAGCACACACGATCTGCACGCTGCTCGTGCCGCCGGGATGCGTGCCGTTGGCGTCACATGGGGGCCGAACGCCCGCGATGTACTTGCCCCACTTGCGGATGCGCTCCTTGATGAGCCGGCGGATATGCGGTTGTTGCTCGATGCGGCGGTATGATCTGCCCGTATGTTCCTCATATCGTCGTGCTTGTTCCCCCGTCTGAATACGGCTACACTGTGGGTACTCAATTCCCATTTACGTGTCACAACGTAGCAGTATCGAGGGAGGTCAGCATGGCAACCCAGCATAGTGGGCAATTTGCGGCGGGAGCGCGGGTAACGGTGCGCGATGACGCGGCGCATCACCACGTCGGGCGCACTGGCACCGTGGTGAGCAGCCGCAACACCGTCGGTATCATCGTGTATGCGGTGCGCCTTGACCGCGCCACGGAAACGACGGGTAAATCTGCCCCGGTGGAGATGTTCGCCTCGGAACTGACGGCGTCCGCAGACATAGCAGTTAGGGACGCCGTCGCCGCGACCAATCTCGCACCATTTCTGGATCGTGCGTGGGAAGATCACGAGTTCGCAGACCTCCTCCATGCGCCGGTGGATGCATTGCAAGGTGTGTCTGCGGACGATGCCGCGCTACTGCGCTCTGCGCTTGGCATTCGTACTATCCACGATCTTGCCGCAAATCGTTTCGTGGTGGCGGCGCAATCCATCACGAAGTTTGCCGATGCAGGCACCCGCCGGTAATCTCCCCGGAACACAAAAAATTGCTCTCCGTTTATACGGAGAGCAATAGGAATGTGTGATGATTAGACGGGCGAATTGCCCTTCGTGATGGCGCGAACGATCCATGTCAGCAGCAACGCGCCGATGAAGGCAACGACGATGCTCATGATGAGTCCGGTCGTGCCATTGAATACCAGACCAAGAATAATTCCACCGATTAACGCGCCGAGGATGCCAAGAATGAACGACTGTACGAGTGTGTTGTTGCGCCCGCCGTTCGCCATATCTGCGAGCCACCCTGCAACCAACCCAACGACGATCCAGCCAATGATGCCGATACCGAAATTGATCGCCCCAAACTGTACCAGTGCAGACATTTTTACCCCCGGTGGATAGTTCGTACCCAACAAGCACCCACAATCCTCACAAAGCAACAACCGTGCCATGCGGGGCTTGTTCGTCTTCCGCCGGGGAGCGTGTTACCATTAGGGGCTATAGTCGGATGCGGAGGTACGGGTTTATGTTGATAGATCGAGCAAAAATCTATGTCGAGGCAGGGCGGGGCGGCAATGGGTCGGCGGCGTTCCGGCGCGAGAAGTTTGAGCCGCGTGGCGGTCCGGACGGTGGCGACGGCGGGCGTGGCGGCGATGTATTGCTGGTAGTTAACCCGCATATGAACAGCCTCGTGCAATTCCAATATGCATCGCATTTCAAAGCGCGACCGGGGCAGCAGGGGACAAGCAAGCGGCGCAAAGGTGGGCGCGGGGCGGATAAAACGCTCGAAGTACCGCCCGGTACGACGGTGCGCGATGCCGAAACCGGTGCGGTGCTTGCCGATCTGACCGACGCGAACGAGAAGGCGACCATCGCACACGGCGGGCGCGGCGGGCTTGGCAACACGCATTACGCGACCAGCACGCGGCAGGCTCCCCGCATGGCGGAATTGGGCGAACCGGGCGAAACCCGCTGGCTCACACTCGAACTGCGGCTCTTGGCGGATGTCGGGCTGGTTGGATTTCCGAATGCGGGCAAGTCGAGCCTGCTCGCCGCGCTCACCCGTGCGACACCGAAGATCGGTAATTATCCTTTCACGACCATCGAGCCGAACCTCGGTGTGGTCGCGCCGGACGGCGAACGCGGGCCGTCGTTTGTGCTGGCGGACATCCCCGGTCTGATCGAAGGCGCGGCGGAAGGCAAGGGGCTAGGGCATGATTTCCTGCGGCATGTCGAGCGCACGCGGGTGATTATTCATGTGCTGGATGGCTCCGGTATGGAGGATCGTGACCCGCTGGCGGATTTCCATGCGATCAATGCGGAACTCGCGGCGTATCAACCCGAAATTGCCGCCCGCCCACAGATCGTCGCTTTCAACAAGATGGATACTGCCGAGGCGCGAGATAATTTCGTGCGTGTGCGTGCCGCCCTCACCGCTGCAGGATACGAAATCTTCCCTTGTTCTGCCGCGACGGGCGAAGGGACACGCCCGCTCATCAACCGCGTCGCGCAGTTAGTCGCGGAGTTGCCACCCCCGGAAAAACTCGTGCCGGAAATTGACGTGATGTCGCCTGAAGACGAAAAGCACTGGGAAATTGCCCGGTTGCTCGACGGCAGTTTTGTCGTGCATGGCAAGCAGATCGAGCGTACTGCCGCGATGACAAACTTCGACAACGACGAGGCGGTTGATCGCTTTCAACGCATTCTGGAGCGCACTGGCATCTCCGACCGCCTCGGTGAACTCGGCGTGAAGGACGGGTCGTGGGTGACGATTGGTCCGCGTACACTGGCATGGATCGGCACCGGTGCCGAAGAACTGCTCGATGTGCCGGATGTGGAGACCGATATGTTCCTCACCGAGGACATCGAGGCGGAGTAACTCCGGTTGGTCAGGCGTCTTCTTCGCGGGGGAGTGCGCGGCGGTAGCCCGTATCTCCCCGTGTGAGCAACGGACGCCGCGCTGCGCTAGTCGTGATTGGCGGCGTTGCTGCTCGTACGGGCAAGGTATCGTCATCGTCGGTCGCACTGCGTCGCGTCGTGCGGGTAATTGCGGGCGCGTCGTCTTCGTCCGCGTCGTCCATTGTCCGGCGAGCACTGCGGGGAAGTGCGGGTGTATCCTCGTCATCGTCATCAAAACGCGGCAGTGCATAGCGCGGGGCGGGGCGGCGACGGTTCACGAGGATCAACGCGAGACCGGCGATAATAAAGAAACCCGACGCCCAGTATGCACCCGGCAACGGACCGATAGTGGCGCGGTCAATCCGCAGAGATTCCGTGAAGAAGCGCGTCACGCCATACAAAATCGCGTATGCCCCGAAAATGTCGCCGTCTCGCCAGCGGCGCGGCACCATCACGCGGGTGTAGAGGTACAGTAGCACGATTGCAATCGCTACGTCCGCCACGGATTCATAGAGGAATGCGGGGTGAACATGGATGCCTGCGGGCAATCCTTTCGCCTCTAAGCGGTCGGGCGAGATCGAGATGCCCCACGGCAGCGTGGTCGGGCCACCGAATTCCTCCTGATTGACGTAGTTGCCCCACCGCCCGATGCCCTGCGCTAGCGATAGCCCCGGCGCGATAATATCTGCCCAGCGCAGGAAGAGCCGCCCCTTGATGCGGCAGTAGATATACCCCGCGATGCACGCCCCGACAATCGCGCCTTGGATGGCGATGCCGCCCTGCCTGAACTTCGTGACAAGTTCCAGCGGATTAGCAAACGTGTCGTGTCGTGCGACGCCGTATGCAATTCTTGCCCCGACGATGCCGAAAACAACGAGATAGGGGAGCAATGCCCAGATAAATTCCGGGTCTTCGCCTTTTTTGGGTGCGATACGATGCGCGAGGAGCGTGGCGACGATGACGCCCGCCATGATGAACAGCCCGTACCACTTGACCGCTAGCCCGCCGATGTTGAATGCCGTTGTGTCAGGAAAGAGCATTGCTTGCTCCACTCATATAGACGGAATATCCGGTCTTCCGCCCTGCATATCGTATCGCCGCGTAGTTCTGTCGCCCGTTGCGTGTGGGGTGTGTCGCGTTTGCCCGCATCGCACGTACTATCATCGGTCGGTGTCGCCGGAGAATGCGTCGCGTGCCATCGCTGCGGCATCGGCGGGCGCGTCTGTAAGCCAAGCCGGTTCCCCCGCAAGCGCAAACGCTGCCACCCGCACCAGCGTCGCTACCGCTTCCTGATCAGGCGCAAACAGTATTGCGCTATCGCTCTTAGGCACGCCCCGCAGGTCGGTCAGGCGGCAGAGCAGGTCAATCGCGACTGGTTGATCATTGCTGCCACTTTTTTTGGCAGTGACGAGCAGCACCCGCGTGCGCTGATCGCCCTCGCCGTCGTCAAGCCAGCGGTCTACAAGTGCGGCGCGTGTCCGCACACTGCCCGTGAGCAGTGTCCAACCCGTGGAAGCCCGCCGCCATGCCATGATGCCGACGACGATTACCGAATTATCGCCCGCATCTTCTGCCGCCGATTCCCCGCCGACCGGCACTACGAATGCCTCGCCGTAGAGGTCGTACGTATCCGGCGCAGGTTGCTCAAGGGCAGCGCGGACGCGCTTGAACTCCTCCTGATCGGTGAACACGAAACGGAATTGCGGCAATGCAAGCGCGGGATCGTCCGGGGCAAGCCCCGCACCCGGTTCGTTTAGACTGGTGCTTTGCGGCGCGACTGTCCGCAACGGTGCATCGCTGATATGGGCAATGCGGCGGCGGCGGATCCCATCGCGCAGCGCACGCAGGGCATCAGGCGTGGCGGGGTCTGCCGGGTGAAGTGCCGCGAGGCTTTCCACGGCGGTGATCGGGGCGCGAATGGCGGTGAACTTTTCACCGAAAAAGCGCGAGAATCCACGCGGGCCGTCAATGCTGATCGCCGCGCCCGCGTCACCCATGTCCGCCTGCCAAAGTGCCACGTCCGTTGCGGGAGCGAGGGATTCGCCCACTGCGATGACCCAGTTTCCGGTATCGGCATCCAGCCACGCAATACCTGCCGAGATTCGCGTAAGATCGGGGCCAGCGGGCAGGACGATAATTTCTGCCGCGCCCCGGTTCGGGTCTGCAGGCAGCGTCGTCAAGC
>JBBRMX010000120.1:0-10354 GCA_038230615.1 Thermomicrobiales bacterium
CTCCACGGATGGATGACCGCCCTCGATCTGCCGCCCGTTCATCTCGTCGGGCATTCGCTGGGCGGGCAGGTCGTCGCCGAGTTCGCCCGCGTCTATCCCGCCTGCGTCGCCCGCCTCGTCCTCGCAGGCGCGACGACGGGCACTGGCGCGGGATCAGCACGCCACATTGTCGGTCTCGCGTGGGATGGGCTACGGGAGCCGCCGTCGCTCTTTCCGACGGTGCTGCGGGCGTACATGCGTGCGGGCGTGCGGCGCATCATCGCGACCGACCGCGCAGGGGATCGGGACGACACGCTGGCGACCGCCGCACATCTCGCCATGCCGATGCTCATCATCCGGGGGGAATGCGACGGGGTTGTGTCGAGCCGGGAGGCACAGCGGCTGCTCGTTGCGGCTCCGTCGGCGCGGTACGTCGAAATCCCCGGTGCCTCGCACGCGCTTCAGTGGAGCCGCCCCGATGCATTCGTACGCGCAGTGAATCAGTTCTTGGCGGAAGACGGGGAGACGATACCGCCCGCATCGCCGGACGATTCGACCTAATCCAACTTGCATCAAAGAGTAGGAGAAGTGGTGCCGCAGGTGGGACTCGAACCCACATGGGAGTTACCCGGCGAATTTTAAGTTCGCTACGTCTGCCATTCCGTCACTGCGGCATTCCGGCACTGCCCCGTTCTATATCACGGCGCGGCGCGGTGTGCAAGCACGTCGGTACGCGTGTGTCGTGTGACATGCAAAACACGCGGCATTTGCCGACTACCGATTACCAATCTCCCCCAGTTTGTAGAGCCGCACGGCAGCCGCACCGAGGCACTCGCGTTGTTCGTCTTCGGTGAGACCGCAGGTGCGAAACTTGGCGATCTCGGTCGCCTGATTATCGGCGTGATCCGACCCCATCATGCAGCGGTGCGCCCCGCACGCCCGGACAAACTCGCGCACATTGAAACCGCCTGTCCACGATGGCTCCCAGTAGATATTCGGGCAGAGTTTTGCGACTAGCAATGCTTCTGCGGCATAGACCGATGCGCCCGCATGTGCCAGCACCATCGGGACATGCGGGAACGCCTGTGCCGGTTCGATCAGCGTGCTCGGCAATGCCCACGGTGCGCCCGCTCCAGTGTGAATCATCACGGGGATGTCGAGTTCCGCCGCGATCTCGTACACCTTCCGCGCCGCCCGCCCTGCCGGGTTGACTGCATGCGCGAACGGGTGAATTTTCACCCCGACAAAGCCCAATTCGCGCACACAGCGCGTCACCTCGCGGCGGTAGTCGTCGTCGGGCATGTGCGGGTTCGGGTTCGCCATGCCGACGAACCGCCCCGGATGTGCGGCAGCAAAGGCAGCAATCGCATCGTGCTGCCGTTGAGTGTCCGCGAGATGCACCCACAGACCGGGCTGCACAATCGTGATGTTCACCCCGTTCGCCTCCTGCGCCTGCACGAGCGCATCGGCGGGGAAATCGTGGTCGAAAATCTCGTCCCATCCCAGATGGCTGTGCGTATCTACGGTAGTCATCGCGCGTGCTCCCCTCGGTATCGTATCCGTCCGGCACCGGTATCGTCGCAGGGGGGCGGAGGATTCGCAATCCCTCCAATGTTGCAGAAAATCCGCAACCGTGCCCCCGGTCGTGCGTTCTATGTATGCGCGTCACCGATGGCGCAGGGTTCATTTCGTCGCGGGCTATCATCTCTCAATAGGCAACGCGGCGGGCGCGGAAAGGATACCGGAGTGACGGTGCAACGAACGGGGCGGCGGCAGGGATGGATCGCGGGGTTTTTCGCGCTGATGCTGGTCGCGCTGATGGTGCCGGGAGGCACGGCGACTGCGGCGGGCGCGGTGCCATCGAGTTACATCATGGCCAATATGCCCGTGTACGCGCAGCAATGGAATCTGACATGCGAGTATGCCGCAACATCTGCTGCAACGCTGTACTACGGTAAGCAGATTTCGGAATCTACATTCATTAACGATATTGGCTTCGATGCGAACCCGAACAAGGGATTTCGCGGGCGGCTCAGCGGTGGGTGGGGCGGCACAGGGGATTACGGCATTTATCCCGCCCCGATCCTCGGCGTGTTGCAGAATCGCGGCTTCGGGCATTCGTATATCTTCCGGCTCGATACGGTGCTGCTGAAGTACGAACTCTCGCAAAATCATCCTATCGTGATCTGGACCGTCGGCACTTGGGGAACCGCGCCGCGCTACGAAGCGGAAGCCGAGGATGGCTCCTATCTTCTCGTCCCGTACGAGCACGCAGTCACTGCATATGGCTACGATGAAACGGGCGTCTACATTATGGATGTCGCGCACGGCTCGAAGTACCGTGTCGGGTGGGACACATTCATGCGCTCGTGGGGTAATCTCGATGGCATGGCACTGGCGGTAATCCCCTAGGGGAAGTAGTGCGCGGTGCGTACTCCGTGATTCGTGGAAATGCAGAAACGCCGTGGCAGTTGAATATGCCACGGCGTTTTCTCTTAGCGATGAACGACGTTCCGCGTCACTTCAGGATATTGTCAATCAACCACTGATTGTTGACTTTCCGCAGGAGGAACGTGCGTTGCGCGGTGCCGCTTGCGGTTGTGAATGTGGCATGAACGGTGGCATCCTCGCCATTGTCCATGACTTTCTCGCTGTCCACCGTAAATTGCGAAACGGGCGGTGTAATGCCGATCACCTTGTAGCCGTCGCCGCCTGCCTGTGCATGGAATGCGGGCGTGAGATAGCCGGAGAGGTCGCCCTTCGCCAGCACCCCGCGCAAAAATTGCTCCGTCGTGCCGCGCGGCGCGGTGACGGGCACAGAGGTGGTCGTTGGCGGGGGCGCGGTGGTGCTGGACGCGGACGTACCGGCGGGTGTGGGCATACCCACGGTTGCGGTTGCGCCTGTCCCCGTTGTCGGGAGTGCGCCGCCGGTTGTTGCCGTCGCACCAGTGGCGGGGGCGGCGGTCGCGCTCGTCCCGGTCGCGGTGCGGGTGCCGGATGCCGTCGTGCCGCTACTCCCGTTCGCCGCCGCAAGTGCCGTTGCGGTCGTCGCGCCGCCAACCACGCCGCTCGTCGCAATCGCGCTCCCCGTCGTGCGGGTGGCGACGGGAGATTGCGCGACATTGCTCTGTCCCGGCGCGACCGTGGCGCGAACTGTCGTCGGCGGCAAGCCGTTTGCAAGCGGCGTTGGCGTCGCCGCAATGACGGCTACGATGGTGCCTGTGCCGGTGGTCGCGCTCCCCGTCGTTATGGGCGTGGACGGTTCCGGCGGCAAAGTCGCCTGCGTCACCGGGGCATTCGGCGCGGGGCTTGGGGTGACGCTGACGATGGCGGGCGTCGTGGTCGCCGTGGTTGCCGTGGTCGTGGTCGTCACTGCGATATTTGGCGTACTGGTTTGCGGCGAACTCGTCCCGCCACATGCGGCAAGCAGCAGCGCGAACGCGAACGGCGCAGCGGTGCGTGCAATAGTCGGCATGGTTTTTCCTCCTGACCGGCACGGGGGTGGTCATCACCCCACGTTATTGTCAACCTTACCATGTCCGTACAAGCATTGTCACGCGGGGAATGCGGGGTAACGTATCCTTATTCCCTTCTCTCGTGGCATTTGCGAGGCTACGATTGTTACGGTACGTGACTATCATCGTACTGCCTGAAACCAAGAAAGCCCCGCTTCGCGGGCGGGGCGAGAAGGGAGCGGTTTGGGGTGGGGCTTTCTGGTATCACCCCGCGTGCGTCGTTGCCGACCGCGCACATATGGCTCCAGATTGGCGATTGCCCGTTCCATCGCCCAGCGGAGGTGATACGGCAGCGCACCTTGGGTAGGCAGATAGGCGGTATCACCCGCAATGTCCACATCGAGATAAACTTCGCTCCATCACTGCGGATAGGTGCGGGCATCCGCAAGCACCGCACAGACATCGGCAATGGGCGCACGCACTGTCCACGTCGTCACGAAATGATTATCGGTTTGCGGGGCTGCGGTTCGTGCCGTGTGCATCTGCGATCATCGGTGCGGCATCCTGCACCGCCACCCGCAATGCACGATACGAGCGGCGGAGGAGATCGTGTACCTCGCGCCAGTACGCTGCGCCGCGCACCCCGACCGCCTCACGCCCCACATCGGAGACGATGCACGCCTCCGCCCGCAACCGCGCCGCTTCGCGTACCCGGTCGGGCGAGACCCGGTACAGTGCGGCGTACAACTGCGCGATGGCGTCGGTCAGCCCGCTGATCCCGGCATCCTGTGGGTGGCGGTGGACGATCCACCATTCGAGTTCCTTCGCAGCGACCGCATCGGGGTCGAAAGGCGCACCGCTGCGCTTTTGGATGGCGCGGTATGCGGTAGCGATGTCGGGGATGCACGCGGCATAGTTGCTGCGTGTACGGGCAAAGTGCATCGCGGGGCGCGTCCACAGCAGCGATACGCGCACCGCCTCCGCCGCCGGCAACCCGAACTGCGAGCGGAGCACCCGCACGAGCAGCACATACAGCCGCGCATCCTGCCGTGCGTAATAGGCTTCCCACATGCGCGTTTCCAGCCACGCAACCGCGTCCGCATCGAAGGTATACAGTGTGGCGCCCGGTTTCGCCATCTCTCACCCCCAAGAGGAAGTGCCGAGTAACGAGGTGCACGTAACGAGCAATGATCCGGTCCCCGCTCGTTACTGATTACTGGCTACTCGGTACTCGCTGTCCCCTAGTAGCCCGCTTTCTTGTCCACGATGTTCCGCAACGGCTCCCCCGCGAGGAAACGGCGCACATTGTCGCTGATGATCGCGTATGCCCGTGGGCCGTACTGTGGCGTCAGCCCACCGTAATGCGTCATCAGGATCAGGTTCGGGGCGTCCCATAGCGGGTGATCGGGCGGCAGTGGTTCGGGGTCGGTCACATCCAGCCCTGCCCCCGCAATGGTGCCATCGTGCAGCGCGGCGAGGAGATCGTCCTGCACGATGATCGGCCCGCGCCCCACATTGTAGAGATACGCGGTGCGCTTCATCGCGTGCAGTTCGTTCGCCCCGAACAGATGCGTCGTATCCGCAGTCAGCGGCAGGGTAATCACCACATGGTCGGCGTCCGCAAGCATATCGTGCAGCGCAGCGGGGCCGTACTGATGGTCGAGCAAGCCCGGTTCGGCGGGGGTATCGCTCTTGCGCCAGCCCGTGACGCGCATTCCCAGCCCCTTCGCCTTGCGTGCCAGCGCGGAACCGATCATGCCGAGACCGAGAATGCCCATCGTGGAGCCTTCGACCTCGAACATGCCCGTCGGCCAGTAAAAATCCTTCTTGCCGTGCTGATTGAGAATCTGCTCCGGCAGCCGCCGTGCGAACGCAAAGAGCATCGTCAGCGTCTGCTCCGGCACACTCGCCACATGCACACCGATGCACGAGGTCGCGGTGATGTCTTCCCGCGCCTGAAATGCGGGGGTGGAGACGCCATTCGCGCCCGCGCCTGTGGTCTGCACCCATCGCAACCGCGCCGCCTGCGGAAGCAACCGCTCTGGCACATCACCGATCACCGCGTCCGCCTCTGCGATGTGCGCCGCCATCACCTCCGGCTTGCCTTCGTACGAGACAAAGGTTGTGCCGGGGAACGCTGCTGCCAGTTTCGCGCAGTAATCCACCCCGTCATTGCGCCCCATATTCCCGCCGACCAGAATCGTCTTGCCCTCCGCCATCGTCTACCTCCTCGTGTGCCGACATCTTGAATACATGAGCCGCTAAGCCGCCAAGAACACAGAGAAAATGCAACCACCCTTTGTGTATTTCTTGGCGTCCGTGGCGTCTCTCTGGCTACTCTCTGGCTACTCTTTCTTCTCGTGCGGCAGTATCGCACGGTTGCGTACGCGGACGCACGCGGCGATACTCACAGCACACGAACGGTCGTACATCAAGGAAAGGAAGCAGGGACGATGGCAGGGGATTACCCGCGCATTCCGGTCGAGACGCTCTTGCAGTTTGCTACCCGCGCCTTTATCCGCGTCGGGATGCCGGAGGAGGACGCCCGCACGACGGCGACGATCCTCACGAACTCCGACACATGGGGCATCGAATCCCACGGGATGCCGCTCGTGCGCGGCTACATTACCCGCTGCCAGAACGGGCTCATCAATGTGCGCCCGGACATTCGCACCCTCTCGGAGTACCCCGGCACGCTGGTGCTGGACGGCGACGACGGCGCGGGGCCGGTCGTGGGCGCATACGCGATGCATCGCGCGATCGAGAAGGCGCGAATTACCGGCACCGCTACTGTCACCGTTCGCAACAGCAACCATTACGGTGCGTGTTTCAATTACCCGATGATGGCGGTGCGCGAGGGCATGGCGGGTATGACGATGACCAGTACCGGGCCGTGCGGTGTGCCGACGTTTGGGCTGTCGCCGCTGCTCGGTACGAACCCGATCTGTATCGCCTTTCCCGGCGGGGACGACGAACGCCCGTTTGTCATTGACATGGCGACGACCGTCGTCGCGCTCGGCAAGGTCGGCGTGTACCGTCGCGCCGGAAAGCCGCTGCCGGACGGATGGGCATACGACGCCGACATGCACCCCACGACCGACGCCAATGCCGCCCGCTACCTCAACACCCTCGGCTGCGACCGCGACCACAGTTCGCAGAAGGGCTACGGACTAAATGTAGCGGTGGATTTGTTCACGGGGTTGCTCTCTGGGGGGCGGTACAGCGCACAGATGGCGAATGTCGGCGCGGTCGAGACACCGCTCAAGAGCAGCCATCTGTTCAGTGCGTGGCGCGTAGATGCATTCGTCGAGATGGACGAATACCGCGCCCGCTACGATGAATACGCCCGGATGCTCCACAATAGCACGCCCGCCCCCGGCACCGAGTCGGTCTTCATTCCCGGCGATCCCGAATGGATTGCGGAGGCAGACCGCCGCGCGAACGGTGTGCCGCTTAACCCGCTCGTGATCGAAGACCTCCACAAACTCGCGGAGGAGTTGGATATTCCGTTCGGGGAGTAGGGAGCATATGGACTTCTCGTGGCTCATGAAAGGCAGGGTGGGCGGATGCGGGAGACCGCAATCGCCCGACGCACTGCGCGAACTGCGGGCAGAGGGTGTCGGTGCGCTCATCTCGCTGACGGAAGACCCACTACCCGCCGACTGGCTTACCGCCGCCGATCTTCATGCCGTGCATATCCCGGTGCCAGATTTCACTGCCCCGACGCAGGCACAGATCGTGGCGGCGATGGCAGCGGTAGATCATTTCGCGGCAGAAGGGCGGGCAGTGCTGTTCCATTGCGCGGGCGGCAAGGGGCGCACCGGCACGATGCTCGCCTGCGTGCTCGTGCGGGCGGGGCAATCGGCGGCGGACGCCATCGCCGCCGTCCGCATCGCCCGCCCGCACTCCGTCGAAACATCGGAGCAGGAAGCCGCTATCGCCCAGTATGCGGCAAGTCTGTGACCGTGAATATTGGCATGAACGGGCGATTTTTCGCGGGGAACTGGCGACCCGCCCGCGAAGAAATCACGTTCGCGCAGTCGGTCGGGTTTCGTGCGCTGCAATTTCGCGGCACCGAAGCGGGGCTGACCGAAGCAGACACCGGCAGCACCTTCGCGCAGGTCGCGGCGGCACTCGCGGCGGCGGGCATCACAGCGGTAATGGAAATTGTCGCGCATGTAGACGCGGATTTTCGCACTCCGTCCGGTGGCACGCCGCTCGATCTGCTCCGGGCGAACCTGCCCGCGATCACCGCATTGCCGTGCGCCTGCGTCCACTGGCACCCTGTCCTGCCGCGCCATATCGCTACCGACACGCGCCGCACGCTGGAACGGCAATTTCACGCGCAGTACGCGGCGGGCGTCGAAGTCGCGCGGCAGCACGGCTTCCGCTTCGGCACCGAGCACAACGAACCCGCCGCCGATTTTTTCAGCACGCCCGAATCGTGTCTCGCGCTGCTCGATGCCGCGCCCGGTCTCGGCTTCGTGTGGGACATCAACCATACATCGCCGGCACAGGTGGATGGCTACCTTGCCCTCACCGACCAGATGCAGATGCTGCACATCGCGGACACCCGCCTGCCCGCTCTCAATGGGCATCTGCCCCTCGGCATGGGTAATCTGCCGGTTGCGGGCTATTGCCGTGCGCTCACCGAACGTGGCTTTTCCGGCGCGGCAATTCTCGAAATCGGCGGTCTGCCGCAGTCCGGCGGCTACAACCGCGACACCGATGATGCCCTACGTGATTCATTCGTCCGCCTCGCGGTCGCGCTGCCGGACGCACACTAGCCCCTGCCCATCACATCGCGCTTACATATGGCATGTATGGTTCCCTTCGGGTACTCACTTGTCCGATACAAATATGCAAAAAGGGGGAACAGGTGCGGCAGATTTTCTCGGTTCGCCGGTGGGCATGGGGTGCATCCGTCGTCACACTCGCAGCAGTCGCGCTCTGGGCGGCACTCCCCACAACGGCAGGGGTAGACCCCGCCGCACTCGCGCAGTATCAGGCACAACAGACGCCCCAAGTCTCGCCCGCGAGACCGTCGGGCATCATCGCGCAATATACTCTCACAGATGTGCCGCTCGGCGTGGCGCAGAATGCGGTGCTTCCCGGCAGTATCGCTAATGACCGCACGATGCTGCTCGGCGGCACGGGCAGCGACTTGTGGCACGGCCCGAACGACGCGCCGGACGAGTTCTGGATGATCTCCGACCGTGGCCCAAACGGGCAGATCAAAGTTGGCACCGAGACCCGCCGCACCTTTCCTGTGCCGGACTTCACCCCGGTAATCTTGCAGGTCAAGGCGTCCGGCGGCACCGTGACGGTCCTCAAGACGATCCCGATTGTCGGGCAGTCCGGCAAGCCGGTGACGGGTATATCGAACCTCGACCGCGACGAGACGCCATACGATTATTCCGCACAGACGAAACTGCCCTTCAACCCGAACGGGCTGGATACGGAGGGCATCGTCCGCACCGCCAACGGCGATTTTTGGCTCTGCGAGGAGTACGGGCCGTCCATCGTCCATGTGGATGCGGCGGGCAAAGTCATCAAGCGGTATGTCCCAGAAGGCATCGTCTACACCGGCACTGATTACCCGACCGTCTCCACACTGCCCGCGATCTTCGGCAAGCGTAAGATTAACCGTGGCTTCGAGGGCATCACGCTTTCCGGTGACGGCGCGACACTGTTCGTCGTCCTGCAAAGCCCGCTGACCAACCCTGACAAGAAGACGGGCGATGCGTCCCGCAACACGCGCATTATTCGGTGGGACATCGCCACCGAGAAAACGACCGCCGAATATGTCTTCCGCTTCCAGCCCGCAACCGATTTTGGTGCGAAAACCACGCCGGACGAGATGAAATCGTCCGCTCTCGCGTGGGTGAATGCGACGACGCTGCTCGTCGAGGAACGCACCGATGACCTCGCTAAACTTTACACGGTGGATCTCTCGCAAGCGACGAATATTCTCGGCACGAAATGGGACGACCCCGCCACCACCCCGACACTCGAAGCCACTGATGATCTCGCGGCGACCGGCATTGTCGCGCTTCCGAAAACGCTCGTCCTCGATCTCGGCACCTTCAAAGATATCCCGAAAAAGGTCGAAGGCGTGGTAATCCTCGACAAAAATACCGTTGCCATCTCGAATGATAATGACTTCGACATCGGCGATTTCGACGCCGATGGCAACAACATCGCCAGCGGCACGAAAAACCGCCTGCTCGTCATCGCCCTGCCGAATCCGTTGCCGTAGCAGCGATAAATACCCCTGCCCCTTCCCGAAGTGGAGGGGCAGGAAATACGTTTCTCATCCCGGAGAAACATTTTTTGCCCCTGCAACGTACTACGAGGTGATGGTGTAGACGATCACGATGCAACTGCGAGGGGCGCGATGTCCACGATTCATGTCCGCATTCCGGTTTCCCGCCGTACCGTGTTGCGCGGCGCACCGAGAGCGCACCGGGCATCGTCACTATCCCGGACGTAGACGCGCAGATCACTGATTTCGCCGCGCTTGCCCCCGGCGACGTGGTCTTCTTCAAGGGCAACCCCGATTCCTCCCGCGTGATAGACCACGTCGGCATGTACCTCGGCACCGACACTGCCGAACACCGTCGCTTCATCTCCAGCCGTCAGACCAACGACGGCCCGACAATGGGGGACCTCGGCGGCGCGTCGCTGCTTGATGGCACGGGGCTGTATGCCCGCGCGTTTCGCGCCGCCCGCCGTCTGTAGCACGAACGAGAAAAGTTACCCGCCCCGCGCCGTAAGTGCCTCGGTTGCCGCCCAGATTTGTTTGAAGATCGGGGCTGCCTCGGCGGGCGTGGCGAGATGCGGCACCGCGTAATCGGCGATGACGACCGGCACGAGGCGTACCCCGACGAGCCGCACCCCGGAAAAGAGCAGTTCCGCCA
>JBBRMX010000121.1:0-10256 GCA_038230615.1 Thermomicrobiales bacterium
GCATCCGTATTGATGTGGCGGAGGACTTGCTGCGTATCGCGCAGGAAGACCGTGATCCCGAGCCGCTCGAAGGCGAACTCGCCACGGCGGGCGCGGAGTCGTAAAAATCTCCTACCCTCATCCACGTTTGTGCGGGGAAGGGTAATACAGACAAAACCATCGAGACGCCGGCTGCGAGGTCGGCGTCTTTTTGTGACAAGAAGCGAACAGATGTGCGATACTGTACGTATGCGTCAGCGGATCAGGAAGGTAGGGCGGCGATGGTGAAGAAAGCGGTAGGGCGGACACGAACAAAATATGTGTGCAGCGCGTGTGGCTACGAAAGCCCCGCGTATCTCGGTCGCTGTCCGTCGTGCGATGCGTGGGGAACGCTGGTCGAGACGGCGGAAGTCGCAGAGACCGTTGCCGCATCTATCCGTTCGGGATCGCCCGCCTTTGCGCCGTTGCCCGCGACGACACCCCGCCCGGAACCACTCTCGGCGGTCGCACCGGAGGGGTACGCCCGCATCCCGCTCGATATGCACGAGGTCAATCGGGTGCTCGGCGGCGGCATAGTGCCGGGATCGCTCGTGCTGATTAGCGGTGATCCCGGCATCGGGAAATCTACATTGCTCCTGCAAGTCGCGGCGCAACTCGCAGCGGTGCGTGGCCCGGTGTTATATGTGTCCGCAGAGGAATCGCCGCAGCAAATCAAACTCCGCGCCGACCGCCTCAGTTTGCCGCAGGAATCCCTCTACGTCGTCGGCGAAACCGATCTTGAGACGATCCTGAACCACGCCGCGACGATGCGCCCACAGTTGCTTATTGTGGACTCGATCCAAACAGTCGCGTTAGAAAGCATCCAGTCCACCGCAGGCAGCGTGACGCAGGTGCGCGAATGCACCGCTGTGCTGATGCGCTGGGCGAAGACAAGCCATATCCCCGTGCTGATCGTCGGGCATGTGACAAAAGAGGGCGCAATCGCGGGGCCGCGTGTGCTCGAACACATGGTAGATACCGTGCTCTATCTGGAAGGTGACCGCTTCGGACAATATCGCGTGCTACGGGCGGTAAAAAACCGTTTCGGCTCGACGGACGAGGTGGGCATCTTCGAGATGGCGGGGATGGGGCTGCTAGAGGTAACGAACCCGTCTGAGGCGTTCTTGCAGGAGCGGGCGACAAACGCGGCGGGTTCGACGGTGGCGGTGACGGTGGAGGGGACGCGCCCGATTCTGGTCGAGGTGCAAGCCCTCACTAGCCCGACACCTTACGGCACGCCCCGCCGCACCGCGAACGGTATTGATACGAACCGCCTCCTGCTGCTCGCGGCGGTGCTGTCGCGCCGTGTCGGGTTGCAGTTGGGGGAACAGGACATTTTCATTAATGTCGTCGGCGGGTTGAAAATCGCGGAACCGGCGGCGGACCTTGCGGTCTGCGCGGCAATTGCGTCTGCCTTTCGTGGGGTGCGCGTGGACCCTCATGCGGTCTGCATCGGGGAAGTCGGGCTGTCGGGTGAGTTGCGCTCGGTGCGCGATCTTGACCGGAGACTTGTGGAGGCGGCGACGCTCGGTTTTACCCGTGCCATCGTTCCCGCTACACTCCGCCGCGGACGCACTCCCGCCCCGAAAAATCTCCAAGTCGTCCGCGCCGCGACATTGCGCGAGGCGATCACCGCCGCTATCGGTGATGAACCGGAACGCGCCCCGGCGGGAACGCACGGGCGGCACCGCGAGGTTTGAGCGAAAGAGATGTTGAGAGAGCAACATGCGCAGGGGCTTTCTTACTTCCTCGACCCTGCTGCAAGCGTGAGTAACGCATCTGCGATGATTCCGGCGGCGTCTCCCGGCGCGACGGCACGGGCTGCATCTCCCATCCCTGCGAGGGTGTCGGGGGCATTGAGCAACGCGAGAATGTCGTTCGCCAGAAGGTCAGAGGTGATTTCCGCCTGCGGACGGAGGAGGGCTGCCCCGGCATCGGCAAGGACGCGGGCATTTTTCGTCGCTTCGTCGCCGCCCGTGCCGGGGAGTGGGATGAGGACGGACGGCTTGCCCAGTATGGCAAGTTCCGCGACCGTCCCCGCCCCCGACCGCCCGACGACTAATGACGCCAGTGCGTAGACATCACCTATCTCGTCGCCAATCGTCTCCCGTACGATATATCGCGCCTGCTGGCTTGTCGGCAATGCCAGCGCGACCTGCGAGAGACGCGCATAGTCGCCGTTCGCGCTGGCAGGGCCAGTGGAATGGATAATCTGCGTGTGAGGGAGCAGACGCGGCAATGCGCCCTCGATCAGACGATTGATCGGGGTGGAGCCGCGTGCGCCGCCGCTGACGTAGATTGTCTGTATGTCGGGTGATAGTCCGAACCGCGTCGCGCCGCGTACCGCATCGCCGCCGAGAACTTCCCGCCGGATCGGGTTGCCGGTATGCAGCACGCGGGCATGACCAACCATTGCGCCCTCTGGCACGGTGGGGAAGGAGAGCGCGAGCACATCTGCGCTGCGGGCGATGATGCGCGTCGCAAGACCGAGTTGGGCAGTCTGCTCGTGCGTCAATACCGGAATGCCGAGGCGTGCGGCAGCGAGCGCGGTCGGTACGGCAACGTACCCGCCCGTCGAGAAGACGACGGCGGGGCGGATGCGCCGCAATGCCCGCCATGCTTGTACGATGCCGAGCGGCACACGCACCGCATCAAGCGGGGTCTGCCACGAGAGGTAGCGGCGCAGTTTGCCCGTCGGGACGGCGACAAACGGCACGCCCGCTGCTGCCGCCCGTACGCGCTCGATCCCCCATGTGCCACCGATCCATGTTGGCGCAATCGCGGTGCGGTCGCGGAGTGCCGCCAGCACTGCTAACGCGGGGCTGATATGCCCCCCCGTCCCGCCGCCCGCGATCACCACCCGTACCGCTGCTTCGCCTACACCTGCGCCCGCATACTCGTCCACCGCGTTCACCTCCGCGCCGGAGTGTAGCAGAGCGGGGAAAGGTTAGTCGCTAAGCCGCCAAGATCGCAGAGAAATGCGAAAGAACGCATGCACCACCCGTATTGGTTGACTGCGCGTGATTATTCGTAGCCGACGGAAAGGACAATACCGGAAGTGGCATCGAGGCGAACAGTGAAGCGGGTGCGATAGTAGGTGTCGTCCGGGGTGGCACTGCGCGGCGCGGCGTCGTAGTTGCGGAAGGTCACGCGCCAGACACCACCATCGAGCGATGCGATGACATCTCGCCATGTGCTGACGTACGGCGAGGCGACCTGCCGCGCGGCGGCGATGGCATCTGCTTCGGTGGCGACGGCGGGTGCGAGCATCGTCGGGGTAGGGATTGTGCGAGTGGCGGGGCGCGATACGGCGTGCGTCGCGGTGGCGTCGGCATCCGTCACGCCGCAGCCTATCAAGATCATACTCACCACTATGCCGATGAGAGCCGGACACAATGGCACGAATGGAAAACGGCGTGTATAGTTGTGCGAACGTGTGTTCGGCTGGGCGTCCGGTGCGCGGTCGGTGTCCATCGCAGTTTCTCCCGCCGCATTGAAGAAAACGCTCATCGTACAGGACTTGCGTACTCTCCGCAGTACTGGTAAACTGCGGAGATGCGACGTGAACGTACACGGAACGACGTTCGGTCATAAAGGGGGCTAGGACACCGATGCAGCATGACAAGATTATCGTCCGAGGAGCCCGCGAACACAACCTAAAAAATGTGGATATTACCATCCCGCGCGACAAACTCGTCGTCTTTACGGGGCTGTCAGGGTCAGGTAAATCGAGCCTCGCTTTCGACACGATCTATGCCGAGGGGCAGCGGCGGTACGTGGAATCGCTCTCCGCCTATGCGCGCCAGTTCCTCGGGCTGATGGAAAAGCCGGATGTGGATCACATTGACGGCCTCTCGCCCGCGATCTCGATTGACCAGAAAAGCACGAGCCGTAACCCGCGTTCGACGGTCGGCACCGTGACGGAAATCTACGACTACCTGCGCCTTTTGTTCGCCCGTGTCGGTCACGCGCACAGCCCGACGACGGGCAGACCGATCCAGAAGCAGAGCGCGGAGCAGATCGTCGAGCATCTCCTGCGAATGGAAGACGGCGCGCGCCTCTTGCTGCTCGCGCCGATCATCCGCGACCGCAAGGGTGAGCATCAGGGCGTCTTAGAAGAAGCGAAGCGTGCGGGGTTCGTGCGCGTGCGCGTAGACGGCACTGTGCGTGATGTGGACGACAAGATCGCGCTCGCCAAGTACAAGAAGCACAGCCTCGAGATCGTCGTAGACCGCCTCGTCGTGCGGCACGAGATGGACGCGGAGGAGGCGCAAGGTGTGCGCACCCGCATGACGGATAGCGTCGAGACCGCCCTGAAGCACGGCGAGGGCGTGATGATCGTCAATGTTGTGGACGGCGCGGACTATTTCTACTCCGAGAAACTGGCGGATCCGGAAACAGGCGAATCGTTCGAGGAGCTAGAACCGCGTGCCTTTTCGTTCAATAGCCCGCATGGGGCATGCCCGAACTGCGCGGGGCTTGGCACCGTGAATGAGTTCGACCCCGACCTCATCATCCCGAACCGCGACCTGACGCTTGCCGAGGGCGCAATTCAGCCGTGGGTGCGGACGACGCAGGGCGGGCAGGGGTATTACACGCAGTTGCTCCGCGCACTGGGTGAACATCACAATTTCCGCGTCGATGTACCGGCACGCGATCTCACGCCGGAACAGTTAGGCGTCATTTTGTACGGCAACAACGGCGAATATTTCTCGGTGCCGTATACGACCGGCACCGGCAAGACGCGCAGTTACGATACGACCTTCGAGGGCGTGGTACCGAACCTGAAGCGACGCTACAAGGAGACGACTTCCGAGCATGTGCAGCAGGAGATCGAGCGGTACATGACCGCCAAACCCTGCCCGGTCTGCGAGGGAAAGCGACTAAAGCCGGAGACACTCGCAGTCACCATCGCGGGGTACAACATCGCCGATGTGACGCGGATGACAGTACGCGACGCGCAACGGTTCTTCGATGGGCTGGCATTGCGTGGGCAACCGGACGACGAGACGCACGAAATCTTCGTTGGCAGTGCGTCCGGGAAGCGCATCAAGATTCAACTTGCCCCTACCGATCTCGAACTGTCCGAGCGCGAACAGATCATCGCGCGGCAGATTTTCAAGGAAATCCGCGAACGCTTGGGCTTCCTCGTGGATGTCGGGCTGGATTACCTCTCGCTCAACCGTGCGGCGGCGACACTCTCCGGCGGCGAGGCGCAGCGCATCCGGCTGGCGACGCAAATCGGGTCATCGTTGATGGGCGTCATCTATATCCTCGATGAGCCGAGTATTGGGCTCCATCAGCGGGACAATGCACGGCTCATCGCCACCCTGCTGCGGCTGCGTGATCAAGGGAACACGTTAATCGTCGTGGAGCATGACGAGGACACGATGCGAGCAGCAGACTGGATCGTGGACATCGGCCCCGGCGCGGGCGAACACGGCGGGCATGTTGTTGCGGAAGGTACCGCCGAGATGATCTGCGCGAACCCGGCGAGCATCACGGGGCAATTCCTCAGTGGGCGACGCAGCATCCCCGTACCACACGAGCGACGGCGTGGCACCGGGAAATCGCTCGTGCTTAAGGGCGCGACGGGCAACAACCTCCGCAATGTCAGCACGCGCATCCCGCTCGGCACGCTCACGGTCGTGACGGGCGTCTCCGGCTCCGGTAAGAGCACGCTGATTACGGACACGTTGTATCGGCGTCTCGCGCAGCAGATTTACCACGCGAAAGAGCGACCGGAGCCGTTCGAGACCCTGCTCGGCATGGAATATCTCGATAAGGTGGTCGAGATTGACCAAAGCCCTATCGGGCGCACGCCGCGCTCGAACCCTGCGACCTACACGGGGTTGTTCGGACCGATCCGCGAACTGTTTTCCTCGATGACCGAGGCGAAACTGCGCGGCTATAAGGCGGGGCGGTTCTCGTTCAATGTCAAAGGGGGGCGGTGCGAGGCGTGCGGCGGCGACGGCATCATCCAGATTGCGATGCAATTTCTGCCCGATGTCTATGTGCCGTGCGAGGTCTGCCACGGCACGCGCTACAACCGCGAAACACTGGAAGTGAAGTTTCGCGGCAAGAGCATCGCGGATGTACTCGATCTCACGGTGGACGAGGCGTTGGAAATCTTCGCCAATATCCCGCCGGTCGCAAACAAACTGCAAACACTGACCGATGTCGGCTTGGGCTATATCCATCTCGGTCAGCCCTCGACGACGCTCTCCGGCGGCGAGGCGCAGCGCATCAAACTGGCGACCGAACTCTCGCGCCGCGCCACTGGCAAGACGATCTACATCCTCGATGAGCCAACGACGGGGCTGCATTTCGCGGATGTCGAGCGGTTGTTGCAGGTCTTGCAGCGGCTGGTAGATACCGGCAATACCGTGCTGGTGATCGAGCACAATCTCGATATCATCAAAGCGGCAGACTGGTTGATTGATCTCGGTCCCGAAGGCGGCGACCGTGGCGGCGAGATCGTGGCAGAAGGGACACCGGAGGATGTAGCGCAGGTGCAGGACTCGCACACCGGGTATTTCCTGCGTCGGTTGCTTCCTGCCGCCCGCGGCATGGCGGGTGTTGCCGCACGCTGATACACAATGACATGCTATACTCCACCCCGATTGTAGTTACGAACGGGACAGTGGCGGTGGAGTGAGAACGGAGCAGAGGGAATGGCGGAGTTTTCACCCGATTTTCTCACGGTACAGCGCGAACGACTGATGAACGAACAGCGACAACTGCAAAGCGAACTGCGAAATATTGACCAAGAGTTGATCCGGCTCGGTCAGTCGCAGGGCGACGAGGGCGCAGGCGTCGGTAATCACATGGCGGACGAAGGCAGCGATATGCAGGAGCAGGACACTGACCTAACGGTGCGGGCAAATATCGAGACGATGCTCGCCGAGGTTGACCACGCCCTGACAAAGTTCGAGAGCGGCACCTACGGCATCTGCGAGGATACCGGCGTGCCGATTGCGGAGGCGCGGCTAGAAGCATTGCCGTATGCGCGATACACCGTTGCCGCCCAAGAGAAGCGCGAAAAGGCGGGAACGCTGCGCGTGCTTCCGAGTATCCGGTAGCAATGATGGTCGCAGACTCCCCGTCCCCGCCTACGGCAACCGTTCCTGTCGCACGGCGGGGCTTCGATGTCGCGCCGCTCATTGTGGCGGTGGTCGTTGTGGCACTCGATCAGGCAACGAAGGCATGGGTCGTCAACACGCTCGGTGCGCCGGAAGCGCGGAATGCGATCACACTCATTCCGGGTTGGTTGGAGTTTCGGCACGATCAAAACACGGGCGCGGCATTCAGCAATTTTCAGGGGCAGAATGCCTTCCTCATTATCCTCGGTCTCGTGATCATCGGCGGGTTGGTCTACTACTATCGTGCGCTGCCGAAGGGACGTCCGGCATTACAGATCGCGGTTGGGGCAGTACTTGGTGGCGCAATCGGCAATATCATTGACCGTGTGCGCCTCGGTCATGTAACGGACTGGATACACTTCTTCCATACGTCGTCGTTTAACTTTCCCACCTTCAATATTGCGGACAGTTGCATCTCGGTTGGCATGATCGTCATTGCACTGTACCTATTTTTCTTCGACCGCCCCGCACAAAAGTAACGATAGTGAACAACGAGTAACGAGAAATGCATGAGTATTGCTCGTTACTCATTGCTCGTTCCTCGTTCCTGTCAGATAGTTGGTGCGCTGTATGGATCACACAGAGATGTATACCCTTTCCGTTCCCGCTGAAGTGGCGGGGGAGCGACTGGACCGCTGGCTTGCGGCGGTGTTGCCGCAGTACACCCGCGCCTATGTGCAGGGACGGATCGCGCACGGCGCGGTCGCGGTTTCTGGCAAGACTGAGAAAGCAAGTTACCGCCTGCGTGGTGGCGAAATCGTGGCGGTTGAAATACCTCCGAGTGCGGTTGCGCCCGGTCTGGTGCCGGAGGCAATGTCGCTGGCAATCGTCTACGAAGATGCTGATGTGATCGTAGTGGACAAACCGGCGGGGCTGGTCGTCCATCCCGGCGCGGGAAACTGGACGGGAACCCTCGTGCATGGCATTCTCGCCCATGCGCCGGAAGTACGGACGAACGACGAGACGCGCCCCGGCATCGTTCACCGCTTGGACAAAGAGACAAGCGGGTTATTAATCGTCGCAAAGCACGATACCGCGAGGGAGTTTCTTGCCCGCCAACTGCGCGAACGCACTGCCGAAAAACGCTATATTGCTCTTGTACATGGCGTGACAGCGTGGGAAAGCCGCGAAATCCTCGCACCCATCGGGCGCGACCCGAAATACCGCACGCGCATGGCGATTGTTGCGGACGGACGCGCCGCCCGCACGACACTGCATGTCGCAGAGCGGCTACCGGGATACACCCTGCTCGATGTGGAGTTGCACACCGGGCGGACGCATCAGATTCGCGTGCATTGCGCCGCTATCGGGCATCCGGTTGCGGGGGATCGCCTGTATGCGCCGCGCCGTGTCCCACCGCGCGGGTTGACCCGGCAATTTCTCCACGCAACCCGCCTCTGTCTCACCCTGCCGGACGGCGTACGCCGCTGCTTCGATAGCTCGTTGCCGCCGGATTTGCAACAACCGCTCGATCTCTTGCGCCGCTGACAGCGCACGATATACTGCCGCAATGAATACGGCGCGATCACACTACACACATCGCCCGCTCACGCCGCGTTCGCTCGTCGGCGGAGCGGGGTATCGCGTCTGCCGCGTCCTCTATCGCGCTGCCGTGCGTGCCGTAGACTCTCGTGCTGCGACAGAACGTACTCTGCACCGTCACGGCGATCTGCTCACTATTCGCGGACGCCCGTATGATCTCGCGGCGTTCCGACATGTCTTTGTAATCGGATTCGGCAAGGCGGCGGCGGCGATGGCGCAGGGCGCGGAGGCTGCCCTCGGTGAACGCATCGCGGCGAGTGTCGTCGTTACCAAATATGGGCATTTGTTGCCAACGAAGTACACGACGGTCTTCGAGGCGTCCCACCCAACGCCGGACGCCGCCGGAATCGCCGCGACGACGCGGATTCTCACGGTTGCGGACAGCGCGACTGCGGACGATCTCGTCATCTGTCTCGTCTCCGGCGGCGGTTCCGCACTGTTTGAATGCCCGGTGGAGGGCGTGACGCTGGAGGATATGCAGGCGACTACCCGGTTGCTGCTCCACGCCGGTGCGCCTATCAGTGCACTCAACACCGTGCGGAAGCATCTTTCTGCGGTCAAGGGGGGGCAACTGGCGCGGCGGGTTGCGCCCGCAACGCTGGTCACGCTGATGCTGTCGGATGTCGTGGGGGACCCGCTCGATGTGATCGCCTCCGGTCCGACGGTACCCGACCCGACGACCTTCGCGGATGCGCTCGCGGTGCTCGATCAGTACGGGGTGCGGGCGGGTGTACCGGACGCCGTGCGCCGCCACTTGGAGCGCGGCATGGCGGGAGAACGCCCCGACACCCCGGCTGCGAACGACCCCGCGTTTGCCCGCACGCAGAATGTAATCATTGCCAATAGCCGCCGTGCGCTCGATGCGGCAGCAGCAACGGCGCGGCAGCGCGGGTTTACCGTCTATTTCACTGCCGCCGCCGATTGTGTCGAGGGTGAAGCGTGCGATGCAGCGCAGCAGTTCGTGTGCGACGCACAGGCAATCGCGGCGGCACACCCCTCGCGCCCCCTCTGCATCCTTCAGGGCGGCGAAACGACGGTGACCGTTGCAGGCGACGGACACGGCGGGCGCAATAGCGAGTTCGCACTCGCCGCTGCGCAGGAACTCGACGGGACACGCGGCATCGTCGTTGCATCGCTGGCGACGGATGGGGGGGACGGCCCAACCGATGCCGCAGGTGCGGTTGCAACGTCGCACACGATGGCGCAGGCGCGTGCGCTCGGTTTGGATGCCGCAACCTTTCTCGCACGGAACGATGCGTATACATTCTTCGCGCAGGTCGGCGGCTTGGTGCGCCCCGGCCCGACCGGAACGAATGTCAATGACATGATGGTTGCGCTGATCGAGTGAGCGATGCATACTCTTGTGAAATGTCGCACGAACAATGAGGAGTACTCGTCGCCATGACGCACACGTTTGCCCCCGCCGCTGCCGTCACGCCGCCCGCTGCGACGAACGGCGTTGCGCCGCCGTCCGCGCTGTGGATTGACCCCGCACTGACCCGCACGATCCTGATGCGGTTCATCGCGGAAGAGATCGGCAAGTTCGGGCTGAAA
>JBBRMX010000122.1:0-10057 GCA_038230615.1 Thermomicrobiales bacterium
CTCATGCGGACGGTAGAAGCGGGCGCAGCAATCGCCGCCGCCTTGCGCTGGGCGATCATCTGCGCGAACGGTGCGATACGCGCAGCATCGGACGATCACGCCCGTACGATGCTGGAGCGGAACATGGGGATGCCGTTCGTGGATGCACTGGCGCAACGTGCGGGACTAGTGTATTTCCTGCTGGACTGGTCGGACGATGCCCGCGCGATGTCTCTGCGGTTCCCGTGATTTCCCTCACACCTCTATACGCTGCGGTTGTGCGGCATGTCGCCCCTTCCCTTCGGAGGGAAGGAGCAAGGTTGCTAGGCTCCCGCTTTCACGAAAACTCGTGACTGCCACGGACCGAGGGTGGTGTCAAGTTTGCCGCCCGTTGCAGCAATAGTGTCGCCTGTCAGGGCGTCGTGCCAGTCGCCATCTTCGGGCCACGCGGGGATTTCCACGCCGCCGCGATCCTCGCCGGAGATATTCGCCAGCACAATCACATTGTCGCCGCCGTCTGTCCAGCGGTGATATGCCACGACGGTGCGTTCCGGTTCCTCATGGATGAAATCGAGTGTATCGCTGCGGAGCGCATCGTGCTCGCGGCGCAGCGCGATCAGCGCACGATAATGGGCGTGCAAGCCGCTCCCTTCCGGGGATTCGAGTTGCGCCCACGGGATTTTGTTCTCCCCGATGACACGCTCCAAATCTGCACCCCACTCTTCGCCTGCGTAGAGCATCGGAAACCCATACCCGGTGATGAGCAGCGTCGCGCCGAGCCGGATGCGGCGCAGGGCATCTTCCCCCTCGAACCCCATCGCGTGGATATAGTGGATCAGCCGTTCTTCGTCGTGGCTGTTCAGGTAGCGCACGATATGCTGCGCGGAGGTGAACCCGGCGCGGCGCGGGTCGAGGGCTTCCATAATGCCCTCCCAATTCGCGGGGTCGCGTCCGTCAGCGGGCTGCCCGGTGAGCGTCGCCTTCATCTGATGGGTGAAGGTGACATACCACGCGGCATCCATCGGGCCGTCATGCTCGACAATATTCGGGTTGATGGGTAGATGCTCCGCGATGGTGATAAAGGGCTTGATACCGCGCACCTTGTTCCACACTGCATCGTTCGCATCGCGCAGAAAATCCCAGTTGTTGAGAATGCGCGTCGCATCGAAGCGGATGCCGTCCACATGATACTCTTCGGTCCAGTGCTGCAATGAGCCAAGCACATACGAGCGGGCGGGATATTGCTGCATCTCCTCATCGTAGGCTTCGTAATTGAATTTCGGTCCGTACTGGAAATCGTCGGCATTGTCGTGGTGAAACCAGTAATCGTGGTCTATGTGTGCCAGCGGGCATTCGCTGCTGGCGTGGTTCGCCACCTTATCGAGAATCACACGCAGCCCACGCATGTGGCAGGCATCAATCAACTGCTTTAGGTCGTCCGGGTTGCCGTAGCGCGATTCCGGGGCATAAAAATAGCGCGGCAAGTATCCCCAGTAATCGCTCACGGTCTCCTCGACGGGCATCAGTTCTACAGCGGTAATGCCGAGATCAACGAGGTAGTCGAGTTTCGTGGCGACATCAGCATATCGCCCGCCGCCGCCTTTGCGCGGATCGCCCTCGCCGCCAGTGAAATCGCCGATATTCATCTCGTAAATGACCAATTCGCTGTTTTGCGCTAACTGCGTGTCGGCTTCGTGCTGCCATTCGTAGCGGTCACCGGGGTAAAAGATTGCGCCGTCTTTCACAATAATGACGGCGCAATCGCGCTCCTCGCCGCCCGCGACGGTCGCGGAGTGCTGGATATCCCGCGCCCACGGATCCGCCATCTCGCGCCACTCACCGGGGAAAAACCACGAGCGCGACACGACACGAAAGCGATAGCGATGCGTCCCCTCCGGGAGCATCATGGTAACACGGAAAATGTGGTCGTCCCCTTTTTCCATCGCGTGTTCCTGCCAGTTGTCCCACGAACCGAGCAGCCGGGCTTCTTCGTTGTAGGGCGCGAGCAGCGTAAATGTGAATTCGGTTGCAGACTGCGGGATGGGAGCGGTCTCGATGGCTTTGGATTTTATAGGTGGCATTGGCGCGTTGTTCCTTCCGAAATTATGCAACAGTGCACTAGTGCGATGGTATGCGATGGGCGCGACGACTAAATCGTCATCCGGGTAGCGCAAAAACGATACCAACGCACTCCCGGACGCTACGCCGCCAATCGTTACGTATCGTCCCCGCGCCCCAATATCCAGCCAAGCGTCACGACGGTGAGCAGGAGCAAAAAGAGCAATGTCGCAGGGCTGACGCCGAACACAAGGAGCGTTCCTACCACGATAATTGCCAGCGGGATGCTGACCAACTCCCGCCGCAGAAACCATGCAATATCAAATGTGTGTGGATCGTGGTCGCCGTCACGGTTGCGGGGGGGCGAACTCGGCAGGCTAGTAGGGTGGTGTACATCGTTCATAGTATCTGTATCTCGCATCTTTCTCTATCAGCGGTACATGGACATGCGATGTGTCCAAATCGCTGTGGAATTCGTATACAGAATACATTGTACCATCGTGGACAGGAGAGCGTTTTTCTTCCTCTTGTGTGCGGTGATAACGAATGACGCATAGAAAGTATCTGTGCTGTTGGCACGTACATTGCCTTATCGGATTGACAGAATGCGAGACACAGGAAGTTTTTCCGGTTGCCCCGCGAGTACTGCCGCCAATCACACACCGTGTGAACGACGACTTGAAGGAGACTTCTATGGCACGCACGACGAAACGAAGCAGCGATTCCATGCCTGTTGATAACCCTGCCCACTCCGTTGAGCGCACACTTGATGTCGTCGGCGGTAAATGGACGGTACAGATTCTGCGCGACCTCTTTGAAGGTACCCGCCGCTTCGGGCAATTACAGCAGTCGCTCGGTGGCGTCAGCCCGAAGATGCTCATCGCACGCCTGCGTGAGTTGGAAGAACGTGGGTTGGTGACGCGCCGCCTCTATCCGGAAATCCCGCCGCGTGTCGAATACAGCCTCACAGAGGACGGCAAAACGCTTCGCCCCATCGTGGATGCGATGGCGCACTGGGGTGGGACGTATGGCAAGACTATCGGGCTGATGCGCGATCAGCAAAACACGAAAGACGACGAAGACGAACATCTTCGTGCCGGCCACGCCGCAGATTAGCCTCTCTATCCTTCCCTGACGCCCCTACGCGCCGCGCTTCTCAGACGAGCGCGGCGCGGCGCGTATTGCTCCCTCGCGTGCGGGTCTTAGTCTTTCCCACCGAGCGGAATAGTGAAGGTAAATGTGCTACCTACATCTTCGATGCTCTGCACACCGATAGTGCCGCCGTGCCGCTCAATCATCTCGCGGCAGATATATAGCCCTAGCCCCATGCCGCTTGCCCGCGTCGCACCGGAACGCGAGGCGCGATAGAAACGTTCAAAGAGCTGCCCTTGATCCTCCAACGCGATGCCCATTCCTTCATCGGTGACGGAAACCACAGCGTCCCGCCCCGCGATTACTGCCCGCACGCTGATCGTGCCGCCCGCCGGGGAATACGTGATGGCATTCGAAATAAAATTGATGAGTACCTGCTCGATGCGTGTGGGGTCGGCAACGACAACGATTGCAGGGGCAATTTCCTGCACGAATGTGTGCGCGTCGCTCGATACACGCAAACTCATGAGCGTTTCCGCGATGAGCGCGGAGAGGTCGAAGGGCTGGCAGTCGAGTTGGAGCCGCCCGCCCTCGATACGCGAAATATCCAGCATCTCGCTGACGAGTTTGGTGAGCCGCTCCGACTGCCGCCGGATGATCGCCAGCGGTTGGCGATACTGTTCGCGGGTGCCGTCGGCAGCAAGGCGGCGGTCGAGCAATTCGGCATACCCTTTAATCGCCGTGAGCGGGGTGCGGAGTTCGTGCGCCGCCACGCTGACGAACTCATCTTTCATCTGCTCCACTTCCCGTAGGGCGGTAATATCCCGGAAGACCAGCACCCCACCCGTCACCGTGCCTGCTGCATCATGCACCGGTGCACTGGAACAGAGGATAAAACGATCCGCGCCGGTGTCCGACCGTGCGAACACGAGCACTTCGTCGGTCACCGCCTCATCGCGCAAAGACCGCATCAGCGGCCAGTCGTCCGGCGCAATGGCAGTGCCGTCGGTGCGACGCAGCGCAACATACTCCATCATCGTTGTCAGTGAGACACCGACGAGCGAACGTGTCACGGTGAGGATGCGCCCTGCAGCAGCGTTTTCGAGTGTGAGCACGCCGGCGGGGTCGCAGACCAGCACGCCGACCGCGATAGCAGCGATCACGGTTTCGAGTTCTCCGGCGCGTTGCGCGGCATCCCATGCGAGTTCTTCGATGCGCTGGCGGCTCTCCACGCGGTCGGTCACATCCGCAAACAGCAGCAGCAATCCCGTGATACCGTCACCGCTCTCATGAAGCGGCACGATGCTGCGGTCGAAATATGCCGGTGCGCCATTGGTCCCAGACTGTTCTGCTTCGCGCAAGGAGAGCGGCACATCTTCGGCGATCACACGGGCGTACAGGTCCGCCATGCCGTCGCGCTCGAAGTGCGGCGCAAACTCGCGCATGGAATGCCCGACGACGCCTGCCGTACGCCACGGCTCCGCAAACATCTCTTGATACGAGCGGTTCGCGGCACGAACTGTGTACGACGGGTCGGCACTGACCACGACAATTGCCACAGGCGCACTCTCGATAACGGTCTGGACGAAGCGGTTGCGGGCTTCTAGTTCGGCGGCGCGATGCTGCATCGCTGCCGCCAGCTCCCCAATGCGTCGCTGCGCCTCGACGCGCTCCGTCACATCGCCAAAGACCGTCACCGCCCCGACGACCGCCCCGGCGGTATCGCGGATAGCAGAGATACTGAGGTTGAGCAGGCGTTCCTCGCCGCGCCCGTTGGTGATGCGCCGCTGCACTTCCATCGCACGCAGGTCGCCTATCCGTGTGTAGACTGCCGGATCGAAGACCGTTGCCGGTTCGCCAGTGTCGGAACGGACCTTGAAGCGCGTGCGATATGCCGATACCGTGGTCAGTGGCGCATCGCCGATGGCGAGAATGTGCGCGGCGGCGGCATTATGCGCGGTGATATTTCCCGCGAGATCGGTGATAAGCAGCCCTTCGTTTTGTGCCGCGAATGCCGCCGCCAGTTGCTGCGCCTGCGCCGCCTCGCGGGATTGCGCTTGTACGCGCTCGGTCACATCCTCGAATGTGACGCGGGCGGCGACAGACCCGTCGGGCAAGGAGATCGGACCGATTGAAAAGTTATACAACCGCCCTGTGCCAAACTGCGATTGGTACCCCTCGGCGGCGATCACGCGGTTTTCCGCTACCGCCTGCCGTAAGGTGCGGATAAACTCCGTGTCCTCCGACCCCGGTAGATAATCGGTAAAGCGCGTTCCCGCCACGAACGGTTTGCCGGAGATACTGCCGAGGAATGTGCCGTAGAAGGTATTTGCCGCGAGAATCGTCAGATCGTCCGGGCGCACAACACCGATACCGATCGGCACAGTCTCCAGCACATCGCGCAGCAGCAGATTCTCTTGCACATAGCGCACGCGTGCGGTCACATCTGCAATGGCGACAAAGACCGCCGGGGTGCCATCCGGGAGCGCGAGCGGGCGCAGAGACCAGTTCTCGTAGCGGGTGGAGTCATGTTCTGCCGGTACATCATCCATAACAGAAGGTTCGCCGCTCGCGGCGGCATCGCGCACACGCTGCGCGAAGACCGTCTGCGCGATGTCGGGGATCATCGCCGCGAGCGACACACCGTCTACGGGTGCAACGCCGAAACGGTCTTGGAGATACATACGAAACGCGGCATTCGCGCAGAGCAGTATGAGATCATCGGCACGCACGACACCACAGGCGGCGGGCGAGGCATCTAGCAGGCTCTGCACGAATGCCTGCGTCATTGCCGGTTGCGAAGGCGGTTGCGAATTGTCGGATTGCCGGTCATCCACGCGGCGGGTCCCTTCGTTGATGTGCCGCACTCATTTCACTTTCACCATGCCGTTCATAATACGACCTATCGCCCCACTTGGCTGCCCGCGCCGGTTCGCTTGTCTTTCGCACCGCATTTCCGGAGCGAGATAGTATTGCATTGTGTACGAAAAATGTGCAAGCCAATATGTGGGGTGGCACGCTCCTTGCATGGGAGAGTAGTAACGAGAAGATATATCAGTACAGGCAAGGAATATTGGGTTACGACTATGACATACACAACGGAAGAAACGACGGTATTGATCGTCGAGGATGACGAATCTATCGCCGCTCTCATTGCAGATGCAATCGAATGGGAGACGGGCGCACATACCTGTGTGTTACACGATGGCGCGGAAGCGATTTCCTTTCTCGCACATCAGCCGGTAGACCTTGTAGTCCTTGACTACCAGTTGCCGGGTGCGAACGGGATAGAAGTGTACGATGCGATGTGTATGGATGGGCAAGCCGCGCATACTCCCGTGTTGTTCGTCACCGCGAACGATTCCCGCACTGAATTCCAGCGGGCAGGGCTTACCTATATTCGCAAGCCGTTCGATTTGCAGCGGTTTCTCGATATTGTCGCGGATCGTCTCCAGCCGCACAGATACGCAGTCACTCCCAGCGTAGGCGACTAACCCCCATCTCCACCGCGCTCCTAGCCATGCCCACTGCTCGTGAAGCAGCGGTCAATTGGCGGTCAGGCAGTAGAGCGTCCAGCTATCCCCGCTGTCTGGTGCCATCTGCCATGCGAAGACTACCCCTCTCCGAACGCCGCCCCAATACCACGACTCAGTTTGTGCGGCGTAGTGTGGCAGTTTGGCGACATAAATACACGGACTATCCGCACGATACCGAGCGTGGCACGATTCTTGCTAAAGGGGACAGCAATGGGGTATAAAGGTGGTAGCAAGATAAGTGCCACTGCACAATAGGGGGAGCGGGGACGATGGTTGGAATGCAGCACTCGATGGACTTCTCACGCGACCAACGGCAATGGATTTCCCCGGTTTTGATCGAAGCCAACCAAGTTCTGTTGCTCTCCCGTACCGAACTCCAAGCCGCGATGCGGGCAGAGATTGCCCGGAACCCCGCCCTCGAACTCGATTTCGATTCCGCCGATGGTGCCGAGACGCGGCAATGCCCGATCTGTGGTGATTCTCTCCACAATGGCTACTGCGTCCAGTGCGGTGGCAAGACCAAGGAGAGCGTTTCACGGGAAACCTACGAAGATTACCCGGAACAGTGGTACACCAGCAGCAACCGCAGCACCGCCGGAGGCGACGAAGACGATTACGATCCTTTCGCAGTCGTCTCGTCTGAGGAAGATATGCGCCGCCAGTGGATTTCCGAAGCAGCTGCTATGCTCCCTGCCGACCAATTGACGATTGCCGCCTACCTGATCGTCCATATTGACGAACGGGGAATGCTCGACACCACCCTCGAAGAGACTGCACTTGCGTGCGACACCGATGAAGCAACCGCGATGGCGGTGTTGCATGTCATTCAGCGTGTTGTGCCGACGGGTGTTGCTGCCCGCGACCACCGCGAATCGTTTCTCCTTCAATTGCGCGGGTTGCGCGAAAATGGTGTGGTCGTGCCGGAGAGCGTCGAACTGATCATCGCGGACCACCTGAAAGACCTCGCAGCAGGGCGGTTCGCCCATATTGCGAACGCCCTCGCCCTCTCGACAGAAGATGTCGAGGCTGCCCGCGCATTCATCCGTACCCGCCTCACGCCACACCCATTGCAGAACCCGCACGCACAGCGCGGGCGGAACACTTCCGTGATCGGCTTCACGACGCCGGATGTGCTTATCCGGGAAGACGAAGACGGCGCGTTCGTCGCAGTCATCCCCGATACCGGTGCGAACCGATTGCGGATCAGCGATTCGTATTCTTCTATCGCGGGCAGCCGCGACACCCTGAATAAGATGACCGAGCAGGAGCGCGAACACATCCGCGACAGCGTTGCTCGCGCCCGCCTATTTCTGCACGGTGTCAAGCAGCGCGGTGCGATGTTGCAGCAGGTCGCGCAGTATGTCATTGACGAGCAGGAAGATTTTCTCCGCTACGGTGTGCGCGAACTGAAGCCGCTCACGCGTGCGGCGGTCGCGCAGGCTCTCGGTGTGCATGAAAGCACCGTCAGCCGCGCCACCGCGAACAAGTACATCCTCCTGCCGGAACGCCGCGTGATGCCGTTCTCGGACTTCTTTACCGCCTCGCTCGGCGTGAAAGATGTCATCAAGGAGATGGTAGACCGCGAGACGCATCCCCTGACTGACGATGAAATCTGCGAAAACCTCAAGGAAATCGGTATCAGCATCGCACGGCGCACCGTAGCGAAGTACCGCAGCGAACTCGGCGTTCTCCCGTCCACCATGCGCTGATATGCGCTAAACCCACTTTCACGTATCCCCCGTCATACCGCGGTATGACGGGGGATGGATTGCGCCCGTTGTGCAGGTACATCTTGTTTAACGCTGGTATACTGACAATACAGAATGCGGATGTGTGGACAAGGACGGTACGGGGAGAAGAGACTATGACCAGACCACCAGCCCGGCGCATCAGCGCGGCGGGTGCCGGAACATCCCGCCGCCCGCAGGCGATGCAACCCGTTGCAGGCACCGCGACGCCCGCAATGTACGATCCCAATAATCGCCGCGTGCTTGTCGCGGACGATGACGACGCGATTCGTTCGCTCCTGTGCGAACTGCTGGAGGACGAAGGATACGAGGCGATGCAGGCGGCATCGGGCAGCGAAATGCTCGCGGTATACAACGGCGAGAATCGCCCCGCGCTGGTACTGATGGATGTGCAGATGCCGGACATGACTGGCATTGAGGCACTCCGGCAGATCGCGCAGAGCGGTCCGGAGAGCATCCAGCAGCCAATCATGATGATGACGGCATTCACGACAGCATCTATCGCGATCGAGGCGATGCGTCTCGGCGCGATTGATTACATCACGAAGCCGTTCGATATCGAGAATGTCGTGGAGAAGGTCGGTGAGTTCTTCCGCACCCGCCGGATACAGGCAGAGATGGATGCTGCCCCTGCACAACCCGACCCGCGCATGAGCGACGAAATCATCGGTAGCAGCCCGGAGATGGCACGGATTTTCATGACCATCGGGCGGGCGGCGGCATCGAGTGCGACGGTGATGATTACGGGCGAAACGGGCGCGGGCAAAGAGTTGATCGCCAATGTGCTGCACAAGAACAGCATGTACGCGAAAGGCCCGTTGGTAAAAGTAAACTGCGCCGCGCTGCCGGAATCGCTCTTGGAAAGTGAACTGTTCGGGCATGAAAAAGGCGCATTCACCGGCGCGGTACTGCAACACAAGGGCAGTTTCGAGCGGGCGAACCACGGCACGATTTTCTTGGATGAAATCGGTGAGATGACGCTTTCGACACAGCGCAAATTGCTGCGGGTGTTGCAGGAGCGTGAGTTCGAGCGGGTCGGTGGCTCGGTGCCGGTACATATAGATGTGCGCGTCGTCGCGGCGACGAACCGGCGGCTTGAGGACGAAGTCGCGGCGGGCAACTTCCGCGAAGACCTCTTTTATCGCCTCAATGTCATCACGATCCATGTCCCCGCGCTGCGCGAACACATGGAGGATGTGCCGCTGCTGACGCAACACTTCCTCGCCAAGCACAAATACGGCGACCGCACCGCTCGTGTCGCGCCGGAAGCAATGGCGCGGTTGCTGACGCACAACTGGCCGGGAAATATCCGCGAGTTGGAGAACACGATCCAGCGGGCGATTGTGCTGGCGCAGGGCGGCATCATCACGGCGGAGCAAATTATCTTCGCGCCGCAAGCGGGCGGGCGGTTGCTCGATCTCAGTGAGCGGGTGCGGGAGCGCGTGCCGCTGGCGCAGGTGCTGAGCGAAGTCGAGCGCGAACTTATCATGGAGTCGCTTAAGCAACACGAGGGCAACCTCAATGCTGCGGCCCGCGCCCTCGATGTGACTCTGCACGATCTCGAAGAACGGATGCGAACCTTCGGTCTCAGCAATACGGCCGAAGCCGCCGCTGACTAACGGGAGGATGCACGATGACGGGGAA
>JBBRMX010000123.1:0-10053 GCA_038230615.1 Thermomicrobiales bacterium
GTCCACGGGAACCATACGATGAACGGCTACGGTGTCTACGGCGAGTCGCTCAACGGCACGGGCTACGGCGTCACCGGCGTCTCGACCAACGCCTTCGGCGTGCTCGGCCAGTCCACGAACAGCATCGGCGTCCAAGGCGAGATCATCGGTGGTGGGACTGCGGGCACGGTCGGGGTGAACGGGATCAACCGATCCAGCGGGGCGGGGGGCATCGGGGTGCAGGGTCGGAGCGACGGGGCGAGCGGCATTGGCGTCTACGGCTCCTCCACCTCCGGCAACGGCGTCTTCGGTACGAACAACACCAACACGGCGGGCAAGGCGGGCGGCTACTTCACCACCACCGCGAGCGGCGGCTCCGGGGTCGTCGGGCAGGTCTTCGCCAATGTCACGGGGGCTGCGGCGTTCGTCGGGGCTGCCTCGGCAGGGAATTATGCCGCGTATTTCACGGGTGAGACCCACATCGTCGGCGATTTCTTCGTCTCCGGTGGTGCGAAGGGAGCGGCGATCAAACATGCGGACGGGACACACCGGGCGGTCTACTGCGAGGAAGCACCGGATTCGTGGCTGACGGACTACGGACAGGCGAAGTTGGTCGGTGGCAAAGCCGACGTGAAGATAGATGCAGGGTTTGCAGGCATCGTGAAGACGGACAACTATTTAATCTTCCTGACCGCGATGGGTGATTGCAAGGGATTGTATGCAACGAACCAAACGATACAGGGCTTCAGTATCCGCGAGATGCAGGGCGGTACATCGAGCCTCGTGTTCAACTGGCGCATCAGCGTCAAGCGCAGCGACATCACGGCAGAACGGCTGGCGAAAGTGACGCTGCCGAAACATGTCTTGCTCGACAAACTGCCCGACGACCTCGCACACCCGCCGCAACCGCCGGAGAGACCGAAGCAACCCGCACCGTAGCCCGCCACGAACGATGGCGGTTCGTAGGATGGTGCGCGAGGTTCGGGGGGCGCAACTGCCACCTGTGTGATGCGGCTTTGGTGGCAATTAGTCCCACGCTACGCGATGCGGTTTACCATACCTAACGGCGAGGGGAGTTTAAAAAACCTTCGGTTGACGAAAGGGTGCCGCAATGGTATCGTGGAGATGGAGTTTGGGCAGGAGATCGCCAGTGGGCGAGCGAGGGGCGCGGGACGATGGAACGGCAATTAGGTACCACACGACGCGCCATCGTCGAGGCACTGAAGCGACAGGACGGGCTGACGGCGAACGACCTTGCGACGATGTTTGCGATCACGAGCATGGCGGTTCGCAAGCACCTCACGCAGCTTGAAGCAGAAGAGTACGTGAAGACGACGCTCGAACGCCGCCCGGTGGGTCGCCCGGTGAACCGCTTCCATTTGACGGACTCCGCTGCGGTGCTGTTCCCGAACACGTATGACCGCTTTACGGTGGAGTTGCTTTCGGATTTGCGTGTGCTTGGGGGCGACGAGACGGTTGACCGCCTCTTTGAGCAGCGCACCGACCGCCTGACGGAGGAACTGGGCGCGACGATGGCGGGGCAGACGCTGGCAGGCAAACTGGAGACGCTGACGAAGCATCTCGATGCGAACGGCTATCTGGCATCGCTCGAACAGACGCCGGAGGGCGATTACCTGCTCAAGGAGCATCACTGCGCGGTGAGCAGCGTGGCGCATTCGTTCCAGCAGCCGTGCATCTCGGAACTCGATCTCATCCGGCGGTTGCTGCCCGATACCGAGGTAAACCGCGAACATCATCTCACCGATGGCGGGGCGTACTGCTGCTATCGCATCCGCCCGCTGGCGGTGGCGGCGGTATAACGCGAATGCGCCTAGGATGAATGACGCGATTCTGCTGGCGATGATTCAAGAGTGTATCCGCCACGGTAAGGCGGTAGTGTATGCACACGTTATGCCCAAGCATGGTAGCAAGGGTTTCACAATCCGGCAGGGTATTCAGTCAATTCTTGTGGGGCAAATCATCGAAATGTACCCGGAACGTGATCGCGTTCTCATCTGCGGGGAAGCGTCCGATTTGAAGATTGATAGTCGGTTTATCGGTGTTTTCATCCATTCGTCTGTCCGTGTCGAGTGGAGGCAGGACGCTCAGGTAGTCATCATCACGATGTACCGCCCCGACAAACACTACTGGACGGATCACGAAACCCGAAGGCGGACATAAAGGGGAAACTCGTATGGTATCGCACGAGATACGCATCTATGCCGATACACCGATAGCAGGTATGACGGGTGAGAAGCAGCACGTTACTATTGATCTCGACTACGAATTCGAGGGATATGCGATTCGTGTGGAACAGGTCTTCGCATGGCGCGACAGCATCACGGGGAAAGAGATGATCCCGCTCGATCTCGCCATACTGATTGATGAGGAAGTGCAACGGATTTCCGCGTTCTTGCAAGTGCAACTCCAAGAGAAGCGTGCAGAAAATATACGGATGTCCTTTACTGCACCCGCGCCGCCCGCATCCTACGCCGCGATGTGATCCCTTCGTGCAACAAGGGCGGTAATACACCTGCTTGATCCCTCCCCCTCTTGGCGGGGGGCTTTTTTGTGCGTGTGGGTGGGATACTTGCACCGCATGGCGTCCGGCTATCGTTGTTATGGGCGATGCGTCGTACCGACGTTTCTATGCGCGGGTACAATTCTGTTTCGGCACGATTTGACATCTCGCACATCTCTGGATAGTATCCCGCGCACGTTCGCATTATGAAAAGTGAACGTACGTTGTCGCGCACCGAAACGGTGGTGCAGCGATCTGGCTTGTGCAGGGGGTATGTCTGTTTTGCGTTCTCCGACAGTTTTTCGTTCTCGGTTGTTCCGTTGTTCCGGCGCGATGGGATTGGTGTTCCTCGCACTCTGTATGGCACTTCTCGCCCCGATGTTGACCGGTGCGGAAGACCATGTCCCCGACCCTATCCCGCCGGACAATGCCGTAAATCGTGCATTTGCCACCGTCACAGGGAGTGCGACGGCGAATGCGGGAACACTCGTTTCCACTGATCTCACACCGACCGCGATGCTTACACCCACGGTCGCGCCGACGGCGACGACACTCACGCTCCTCCCCCCGACCGCGACCATTGCGCCGACTGCAACACCGCCCCCTGCCACTGCAACGGCGACGACTGCCCCGGCAAGCGGCATGACCACCGGATTGACGATGATCGGGGACGGTGCCGCCGCGTATTACGCCGCCGCGTATGACCGGGGCGGGTGGGACGCGATTATTCGCGCACATTTGCGGTTTGGTCACGCAGACGCGGCAACCTTCCCGTATTCGCCGGACGGTTATTACTGCGTGCATCCCGATTATGCGTTCGGCAATGTGCTGACGCTGCAAAACCCGCGCACGGGTGCGACGATCCGTTGCACAGTGGCGGACGCGGTCGCGCCGGGAGATATTCCGGTATGGCGCAGCCGCTGGCAGATCGAACTGAGCACCGCCGCGTTCGATGCGCTCGGACTGGGCGGGGGAAACCGTGTGACCGTTTGGGCGAAGCGGTAATGCGCTAGGGAGCGGCGGCACACGGCTTGCGAGGTATCTTCTGTGAAGTGGCAATCACTGTTGCAATGTTTGGAGGAATACCGCATGGACGATACGAAGACCCGCCGCGCTCCCGACCCCGATGCGATGCACCGAAAATTCGCGGGGGACGCGACGGGCGCAATCGGCAACAACCCGATGTATGCGGAGGATGTGGCGGAGGATACCGCGACGATGGCGAACGCGGCGATGACGCCGGAGATGCAGGGCGCGAACCCCGGCAAATCATCGAACGACCTACGAGACGCGGGATATGAGGCGGAAGAAGTCGGCTCTGCCCTGGCGCACGAGCGCGAGGGAATGCCGACGGGTGACATGCCGCAGAACATTCCCGATTCTGCGGGCGAGACGCGGAAATCCGCCCCGAACGACGACACATCCGGGCGCAGCGGCAAGAGCAGTTAGCACCCTGCGTTCCTACGAAAGGAGCAACATCGTGAGCGAGAAGCGGCGCACGACGACCGATGAAGCGAAGCGGATTGGTGACGCAATCGGGGTAGACTGGGAGCGGTTCGGTGTCGAACAGTTCCGGCAGGGGATGGATGTGGAGTTCGAGCACGGCTCGCAAGACCCGCAAACCGATGTGACGCACGACGACCCGACGACGACGGGGAAGATCGCACTGGCACACATGAAAGAGTTCCCGGATTACTACACGCGGCTGGAACGCATGGAGGAAGAAGCCAAGCGCGATTGGGCAGCCAAGAAGTAGCAGGCGATTGACGCAACACATCTCCCCCGTCTGACCGAGGCGGGGGCTTTTTGTGCAAATAAATTGGCGGGATCGCTTGCGTGCGATGCCGTTTCCCTGTTACCGTCTCACCTGCGATAGCAACAGTGTGAGCGGAGGGGAAGCGATGAAACCAATTATTGGGACGACACAGGCGATGCTCGATGTACTGGCGGGACGTTTTCATGCGGTCGTGGATGCACTACCGGACGACGCGCTGAATTGGCAGCCGACCGCGAGCGGCACGAACTCCATCGCGCAACTCGTGCGGCACACGATGGCAGTGCAGAATCTGCTGTTGCAGCGCGGGCTTGGCGAGACACCGAACTACAGCCACGAGGACAACATCCGCAACGACCCCGCGACGAAGGCGGAACTGCACGCCTTGATTGACGGCGCGAAGGCACACAAGGACGAATACCTCGCCCGCCTCGACTCGATGGACATGAGCGAAGTGTTCGCGCACCCTGCCCGTGGCCCGATCACCCGTGCATGGTATGTGATCCACACCGCCGATCACGGCGCGGAGCATGTTGGCCACGCCGAACTGACCGTACAGATGCACGACGCAAAGTAACGAGTAACAAGTAACAAGGTAAAAGTAACAAGTGAATGCGTTTCCTTGTTACTTTTACCTTTTAACTTGTTACTTCGGCGGCGACCCACGAGGGCCATGCGCCGTAGGCGAGGGTGGCGGTGGGTCTGCCGGTTTTGAGCAAGAAGGCTTCCAGTTGGAATGCGCCGCCGGACGCGACGAGGATGCTCACGGTATCCGGGGACCACGCGATGCCGCCGAGTTGCTGCGCGGCAGTCACGGCGACGAGAGGGGCGATTTTGCGGGCATTGCCGCCGTTCGCGTCGCCAACGTAGAGCGCGAACTCCTCCGTGCCGGTGTCGCGCTGCGTCCACGCGAGGGCGGTGCCGTCGGGCGAAGGGGTGGGGTCGAATTGCTCGCCCGTGGCGGCGGGTCGCACGCGCTCCGGCATCCCGCCGATTTTGACGCGGTAAAATGCGCCATCGCCCGTATTTTTGTAGAGCACGGTCGCGCTGTCCGGCAACCACGCGGGTTGTGTCGCGCCGTCGGTCATACTCTGCGCCCGCGTGATCTGCCGTATATTCGTGCCGTCTGCATTGACCGCAAAGAGATCAGTCGTAGTGCCGCTCTCCGCGCGGAAGGCGACGGTTTTGCCGTCCGGCGACCAGACGGGCAGGGCGGGGGCGCGGGCTTTATCGGTCAGCAAGGCAATCTGTTTGGTCTGGGTATTGACGACAAGCAGGCGATCTTCCGTGCCGCCCGCCCGCCCGACGTAGACGACCCGCGACCCGTCCGGCGAGAGGCGCGGCTGTTGCCCGGAGGGAACGAGCGCACGCTCCTGCCCACCGAGGGTGAGAATATAGATCGTGCCATTGCGCTCGTAGGCGAGGGTGCCGCGCGGGGGTGCGGGGGTCGGGGTGGGCGGCACGGCGGGGGTAGCGGTCGCAATATCGGCAGCACTGGTCGGGAAGCCGAACCGCCCGCCCGCCGTGGGACGCCCGGAAGGGTTGACATCTTCCGATGGCGAAGTCGGGTTCGGGGGTTGCCCGTAGCGCACCACGACGAATGCCGTGCCGATAAGCACCAGCACCGTCAGCACAATCGCGCTGATTCCTACCGCCCTGCGTTGTTTCAGGTTCATCGTTTCATCTCACCGCGTGCGTGCCGACACCACCCGCCGCAGTATACGCGAAGCACGCGGGAGTGTACGAACGGTCGGCGGTAGACTGCTATATCGGGCGAGTCAATCCGGGGTGCCGATCACCCCTTGAGCGCACCGTTGCCGAGGTAGGCGAGACCGCGCCAATAATATGCTTTCGCATTTTGAGGGTCGTCACGAATCACTTCATCGGCTTTCGCGATTACCTCTTGATAGTCCTCGCTCATCGCAATCCCCTCTCGTGCTTTTCGATCCGACCAGCGAGTGTAAATCACGCCATACAACATCCAGGGGGATAGATTTCACGATGAACGATCTCATTTCTGCACCATTCGACCCGCGTTCGATTCGATCCGGTCATCGCCCACACACACCTGCTCCATTGGTGGTGCAACCACGAGATACGAGAAGTTTATAATACCAACTGTCGTCCTTGATACGACAAAAGCAGGAAACTCGCAATGTACGTCTCCTGACAATGCACCCAACCCCGACACAGACTAACACGAGTAACGATGCTCGTTTGCAGCATTTCTCTGCGCACATTCAGGAATAACGGCGAGAATGATGCTGCACCGGACGCAGCGAGGACGAATTAGGGGACGGCGTGCGCTAACGGGCGGTCAGCAGTCGAACGCCGACCAGCAGATGTTGTTTCTAAGTCGCTGGTCGTCCAGAACAAGCTCGCGAATCGCCTCCGGCAACTGTTCGCGCTGCCACTGGCACTCGCGCCGGGCAGCACTCTCCCCCTCACCTGTAACGGCAGCCGCACGCGCTGCCTTGATCGCGTAGGCGGCAGCACCGAGTTCGTGTGCGGCGACATGCGCCACCGCTGCCGCTTGTCCGGCAGCATGTGCGGCGTGCCGCGCGGCTCCGCTCAGATCGCGTGCCGCATCGTTGGCAGAGCCAGCCGCCGCACGCGCCTGCGACATCTTGATCTCCCCGCGCACCCATGCCCGCGCCTGCTCGATTGCCTGATGCGGTCGCGTGTCGGAAGGCCGCGCCGACTCGAAGAGATGCAGAACGTGCTCCGCACACGCGGCTGCCCACACGGCGAGAAGGTGATGATCCAAATCTGTGAGCGTCCCGCCGCGACGGATGGTGATAAAGCGAGGGTCGCGCTCTTTGGGGAGAATCATGGCTACACCTGTCCTTCGTGCTTCTGTTCGATGCGAACGGGTGGATTCGTCTTACTGCGGGGGTGGCTGCGTCACATCACGACCGCACGATGAATTTCTGCCCGTTTTCAGCATGGTCTCAGCGTCTATTCAGGATATACGGCGAGAATGACGCTGCACCGGACGCAACGAGAACGGATCAGGGGACGGCGGGAACGACGCGGTAGCCGTCGTCGTCCTCGGTGGAGGTGGGGACGGCGTGCGATTGCTCCCACAACTGGCGGGTGAGCAATGCTTGGCCGAGATGCTCTTGCGTATGTTCGAGGGCGTGAATGAGGCACTGGGCGCGGGTGATATGCTCGTCGGGTCGTTCGGGGCAGAGGTCGCCATCTCGTGCGGGATCGCGCAGTGTGATATAGTCCTCAACCCGCGTGAGCGCGGCGGCGAGGACGGCGCGAAGTTCGTCGCCCGTGGCGGTGGTGCGAAACTCCGTGGCACGCGCACGCGGGAAGGGTTGTCCGGCAGCGAATGCCGTCCACATTTGCGCCGCGCCCCACGCATGGACGACGAAGACGGCGAGCGAATTGGTCTCCGCGCCCGGTCGCCAGTGCAGCGCATCGTCGGGCAGACCGGCAATGGCGGCGGCATACATCGCCGCCTGCGTGCGGAAGGTGCTGCGGGCTGCGTCGCTGATCGGGTCCATCGTCGGGTGCTCCTCTGGTCGGGGTGGATCGTTGGGCGGCAGTGTACCACGCTGTGTGGTGGGCGGTCAGACCGGGTGGGCTGCCTCCCACGCGGCGAAATCGCGGACGAGGGCGCGGGTCATGCCGTCGGTGGCGGTGGCGAGGCGACGGGCGAGTATCGTGACCGCGAGTTGATGGACGAATGTGCGGGGTGTGAACGCGGGCAGCAGGCGCGACGGAATTTCCGCGTCGAGCGAGAGTACCGTATCCACCGTGCAACCCGTGAGGGTAGAGGCGAGGTCGAAGATGCCGCCGATCCCCATTGGTGTGGTGTCGGTCGGCGCGAGGTCGGCGGGGAGATCGCGGGGAGACGCGGTGATGGTAGTAATCGTGACCTGCGACGCGGTGGCGGTGATCCGCACTGCCGCGACGGGATACGTGCGATACCCCGGAACGGCGACCGGCTCCATGAGCAGCCAGTAGGCATTGTCGGGCAGTGCACGGACGCGTGCGATGCCGGGAATTGCGTTGAACAGCACGTCGGGGTTTTGCAGATAGACCACCGCCCGCGCAACGGACGACGGCAGGACGAACGCGGCGCGGTGCGCGGCGTGGATAGGGATGTCGGTGCTCACGATTGCATCCCCTTTCTCTGGGGCAGGCGGAACGCGGGACGGGTTCGGACGAATGAACGAGAGCGGGATGGGGCGGCGGATATGCGCTGCCGGTCATCCGTTGCAAGAGGAAGAGCGTAGTATTTAATGAGTATCGAGACAATCACCGCCGATGCAAAGCCGGAAATCGAAGACCTTGTCGCGGACGAACACTTTCCGTGGCACGAACGTTGCGAAATCCCCCCGGACGGGAAGAATCTCGCCGGTTTTGGCGTTGTAACCGATACCGGAAGCAACGGCGCTCCCGACATGCATCTCGATGACACGGCACCGGAGGGTACAGATATGGTAACAGCAAATGCCCATCGCAACGAGGCGATGTACGATTCTCTTTCACTCGTCACGAACCGCCCGGACGATCCCGATGCCGTGCATATGGACGTGCATGACGGGGCAACGCGATATAACGCGGTCGTGCCGCCGGAAGGCACGCCGTACGATAGCGATTCCCTGCGGGCGTATCTGCGCGAGATTAGCGCATTGCCGCTTTTGAAGCATGAGGACGAAATCCGGCTGGCGAAACTGATCGAGGAAAACGATCAGGAAGCATTGCAGTTGATGGTGCGGCACAATTTGCGGCTCGTCGTGTCCGTGGCGAAGCGATATGTCGGGCGCGGTTTGACGATGCTCGATCTCGTGCAGGAAGGCAACATCGGTTTGATGCGTGCTTCCCGCAAATACGACTGGCGCACCGGCTTCCGTTTTTCGACCTACGCAACGTGGTGGATCCGGCAGGCGGTGACGCGGGCGATCAGCGACCAGGGGCGCACGATCCGGCTGCCTGTGCACATGGGCGAGGCGGTCTCGCGGCTCCATCGCACGATTCAGACGATGAGCCAGACGCTCGGACGCCGCCCGACTTCGGAAGAACTTGCCGAGGTGACGGGGCTGACGGCGGAGCGGGTGGAGGAGATGCTGCGGATGTCGCAGCAAACGCTCTCGCTCGATGTGCCGATTGGTGCGGACGAGGACGCGACGCTGAGCGATGTGATCGCCAATGTGGAGGGGGAGAACCCCGAAACGGAGGTCTCGGCAGGCTTGCTGCGCGAGGAGGTCGCGGAGGCAATCGCCACCCTGACGCCGCGCGAGCAGTTAGTGCTGGATATGCGCTTCGGGCTGACCCGCCCGCACCAGCACACGCTGGCAGAGGTCGGGACGGAACTCGGCATCAGCCGGGAGCGCGTGCGGCAGATCGAGCGCACCGCGCTGCGTAAATTGCGCGATGGCGATTGCGGTCTCAAACTGATCGCATACGACCCGATGCAAAACTAACCACACGCGTGCGCGATGTTTGCACAACGACATAATGCGGGCGACCTTTTGCAGGGGTCGCCCGCATTCTTTTTTTGCCCCCGATACTATTCGGATAAGTTGCAGCATATGGACACGGCAGATATGATGACCCCCTACACACAATACAGAGAGTGGAATACATAAGGGGGCAAAGATGAGCGAACAGGGTACGGGAAATGGGCGCGGGCGCGTGGGACGACGGGGATTGATCGCGGCAGCAGCGGCACTGGCAGTCGGCGTGGCGATGAAGGAGACTGCGCAGCCCGTCGGGGCAGCGAACCCCACGACCGATACCTTCTTTGTCGCCAACGGCACCA
>JBBRMX010000124.1:0-10011 GCA_038230615.1 Thermomicrobiales bacterium
CTGCACGCACAAAATCGCCCCTTCTCCGTACGACAGGAGAAGGGGCGATACGCCAGACGCGCCGGATTACTCCGCCGCCATCACTGCCTGCGGTGCGCCGTGGCCTTGCTTGGCGATCTGCGCTGCCTGCGCTGCTTGCGTCGCCCGCCCCGGTAGCAGGAGCGACAGCAACACTGCAACACCCGTGCCGATGCTGAGGATAATGAAGATCGTGCTCATCGCGCCCGCGCCCGCGAGTGCGGCGATGTTCGCGGGGGGCGGTGTGCGGTTCGCCTGCGAGGTGGCGATGATGTCTCCCGCCTGCGAGGTGGTGTACTGCACCAGCAAGGTCGAAAGCACCGCGATGCCGATAGACGAGAAAATCTGCCCGGTCGCATTATAGAGGCTGGACGCCTTCGGCAATGCGCGTCCGGTAATCGCGGAGAGGGCGAGAGTCTGCAAGGGCAGATTGGAGAAGCCAAAGCCGACGCCGCGCAGCGCGATGATCGGGATGAAGAAGGCAGGGCCGCTATCCACCTTGATCGCAATGAGCATGATCGAGCTGATCGTGAGCAAGATCATCCCGACCGCGACGATGATCCGTGCACCGATGCGATCATACAGGCGGCTCGTGATAACGACCGCTGCTCCCGCGAACAACCCCTGCGGAATGAGCATCAAGCCCGTTTGTACGGCGGTGTAGCCCCGGAACTGCTGCAAAAAGAGCGGGATGAGGAAGAACGACCCGAAGACCACCGCCCGCGTCACCCATGTGAGCAGCGAAGCAATGCCGAAGTTGTAGTTGCGGAACAGCCGCAGATCGAGCACCGGGTCTTTCGCCACGCGCAGTTCGTAGACCGCGAATGCCGCCAGCACCGCCAGCCCGCCGACGATGAATGCCCAGACACCACCATAGCCCCAGCCGTAGATGTCGCCGCGCGGCTTGAATTGCGTGATCGTGCCGGGGCGCGTCTCGCTCACCAACTCGAACCCGTAGATTACAAGCACGATGCCGACGATGGAGGAGATCAGCCCGAACCAATCGAAGCCTGCGGTTGCGGCGGCGGGTGCACCGGGGCGACCAACCGCTGCATTCGCTGTACCTGCGGGAGCCGCCACATGCGCCTTCCCGTCTGCGGAGAGGCGGTCGGGGTGGTAGATGCGCCACATAAGGAAGATCGCGATGATGCCGACGGGGATATTGATATAGAAAATGCCCGGCCATGCGAGCGGGCTATCCACGATCAGGCCGCCGATGGTAGGGCCGAGCGTCGGGGCGATGAAGACCGGCACCGCGATTAGCCCGGAGGCTTTCGCACGGTCGGCAGGAGGGAAGACGCTAAAGGAGATTGCCGTACCGAGCGGAAAGAGCATTCCGCCGCCTATGCCCTGCAAGATGCGGAAGGCGATCAGCAGCGTGTCGCCGCTCTGTGGAAAATTCGCGGAGAGACCGCAGAGCAGGCTCCCGACCGTGAAGACGCCGAGGGCGAGCATGAAGACATTCTTCAGCCCGAAGCGGTTGCCGAGATACCCCGCTGCCGGGATAATTGCCGCCTGCGCGAGGAAATATGCCGTGACCACCCACTGGATATTGTTGATGGTGGTATTGAAACTGCGCTGCATCGCGGTAAGCGAGACATTGACAATCGTATTGTCCAGCACCGCCATGAACAGACCGAGGGCTGCAACCAGCCCCACTTTGTAGCGATATTCCAGATTTCTCAATGTCCTCGTCCCCTTCGTGATATGATGACCAACCTCAAACCCAACATCCGCGTGTACCGATCCATTCCGCAGCATCGGGGCATAGAGATACGATACGCCGCGCACGCGCACGGTACATGCGCCAAACGGTGGGTTTTCGCGCGGCATCCGCCCCCTCCAAACGGAGGGGGTAGAAGCACCGTGCATCCCCGGACGCATACACCTACGATAGACGCACGGGAACATATCGTGGTCACGTGTGATATCTCACGATGTGCCACTCTATGCCGCAATAACATTCTCGCAAGTGTGTGCAATATTATTTATTGTATATATATCTTGCAAAATCTTTCGTTGCTTTTCATCTATGGTATTATTGCGTCACAAAATAGCACTGCGGTCGTTATGGAGGTAATAGCCTTCGGTCTCGCCACACATGTGTGGGATGACCGGGGCGCAACGGGTCATCTCTCTCTGTTGCGCACGTCGAGAAAGGAACGAGACCGATGCCGATTCACCTTGCGCTACTGACGCTGTTGCGCGGGATCGCGGTTCTTGCCGATGCGGAGATACCCAATAATCCGTGGCTTCAAGGCGTTCACATCGTCTCAGATTTCACCATTGGTCTCGCGTACGTCTCAATTTCGCTGACGCTGCTCTATCTCGTCTCGCGGGCAGGGCGAAATATCCCCTTCCACTGGATGCTCATCGCGTTCGGCGGGTTCATTGTCTTCTGCGGGTGGACGCACTTCATGCATGTCGCGGTGATAGCGGACGCCGGAAACTGGTGGCTGCTCGTCGTCTCGCAGGCAGTGACGACGGTAGCGTCCGTGATAACGGCGGTCTTTCTGCCGCCGCTCGTGCCGCGCATCCTCGGTCTGATCGCGGGCGCGCGGGCGGGGGCGAGCTACAAGGAGCAACTCGAACGGAGCAACGCGCAATTACTAAACGAGCGCGGGGCATTAGTAGAGAGCGAGCAGCGATACCGCTCGGTGGTTGCGGCGATTGAAGAAGGAATTTTCGTACAGGACGCGCAGCGGCGGGTCGTTGCCGCGAATCTGGGGGCGGCAAAGATTCTCGGCATGGATGAGCGGGAGATGATCGGCAAGAATGCGCGCGACTTCCCATGGACGCTCGTCCGGGAAGATGGCACACCCTACGACGAGGCCGACTTTCCGAGCGTGGTCGCCTTGCGCGAGGGGCGGGCGCAATCGGGCGTCGAGGTAGGTATCAAGCGTGCGGACGGCACTTTTATATGGCTCGTCATCAATTGCGTCCCGTTGTTCCACGAGGGCGACGATGTCCCGTACGGGGTAGTGAATTCGTTCGCGGACGTTACCGAACGCCGGGACACCGAGAAGTGGTTGCGCCATCATAGCCTGCATGACACGCTGACCGATCTTCCCAACCGCAGCCTTTTCCGCGACCGTCTCGTGCAGGCAATCCAGCGGTCGCATCGCCGCCCGGAATTTCAGTTCGCGGTCTTCTTCCTCGACCTCGACCGCTTCAAGAATGTCAACGACAGTTTGGGGCATCAGGCGGGCGATCAACTGCTGATCGAGAGCGCACGCCGCCTGCATCTGTGCGTGCGGACGATTGACACGGTCGCACGGCTCGGCGGCGACGAATTTGCGATCTTGCTGGAGGATGTTCGCAGCGAGGAAGACCCGTTACGGGTCGCTCAGCGCATCCACACGGCACTTGCGGAACCCTTCGTGGTCGGGGGGCAGACGCTGGAAATCGGCGTGAGCATCGGTATCGCGCCCGGAAACCCGCAGTACGAGCAGCCAGAAGATGTGCTGCGCGACGCGGATATTGCGCTGTACCGTGCGAAGGCGCAGGGGCGCGGGCGATACGAGATTTTCGACGCCGCGATGCACGCACGGGCAGTCGGTGTGCTGGAGATGGAGAGCGACCTGCGGCACGCACTCGTGCATGAGGAATTTCGCGTGTTTTATCAGCCGGTTGTTGATCTCGCCAGCGGGCGGTTGCTCGGTTTCGAGGCACTGACGCGCTGGCAGCACCCCCGGCGCGGTCTCGTGCCGCCGCTGGAGTTCATCCCGCTGATGGAGGAGACCGGCCTCGTGTTGCAGCTCGACGAATGGGTGTTGGGCGAGGCGTGCCGCCAGTTGCGCCGGTGGCAGGACGATTTCCCGTCGCTCCCGCCGCTGGCGATGCATATCAATTTGTCGAGCAAGCATTTCCGGCACGCAGACCTCGCAGCGCGGGTACGGCGTGCGCTGGACGATGCCCGCATCTTGCCGGGGCAACTGCACCTTGAAATCACCGAGAGTGCGCTGATGGAGCAGACGGATGTGGCGATGCGGGTGCTGCTGGAACTGCGAGAGATCGGCGTGAAACTCGAAGTGGACGACTTCGGGAACGGCTATTCATCGCTGACGTACTTGCATCGCTTCCCCTTCGACACCCTCAAACTCGACCGTGCGTTTCTTACGGGGGAGAGCGCGGCGGGGGAAGAAATCGTCCGCGCCGTCGTGATGATGGCACACGGCTTGGGGCTGTCGGTCATTGCCGAGGGCGTAGAGACGGAGAAGCAGGTACGGCAACTGACGATGCTCGGCTGCGAGTTCGGGCAGGGATATTACTTCGCTGCACCGATGGAAGCCGCCCGCGCCGCCGTATTGCTTCATGACGCACCGTGGCAAGGTTCGGGGGCGACCCCCGCGATGCTGCATTCTGCCACAGCCGACGACCGCGAGATCGCACGGGCGTGAGGACGTAGGGCGAGATGTTGCACCGGGGAAAGTACGTGGAGCGGTTTCGTTATGCGCTATGGACCGGCACACGCGGCTAGCGGCACGGAGGCATCGGTTTCGCCGCACTTGCACCGTCGTTTGCGCTGCTCGCGCCGCGTGTGCGGTTTACTCGGCGGCGTGTTGGGGGCGGGGCGCACCCTGCGCGGTCTGGGTTTGCTGACGCAGCACGGCATCCCGCCCCGGCAGGAAGAATGCCAGCACAATGGCGATCCCGGTGCCGACGGTGACGGCAAGGAAGACATTGCTCAATGCCGCCGTCCCTGCGAGGGCGACGATATTCGCGGGCGGGCGCGTGCCAGCCGCTTGCGCGGTCGTGGCGAGATCGCGGGCGTGAGAGGCGGAATATTGAATGAGCAGAGTCGAGAGCACTGCTACGCCGATAGACGAGAAAATCTGCCCCGTTGCGTTGAACAGGCTCGATGCTTTCGGCAATGCCCGCCCGGTGACGGTAGAGAGGGCGAGGGTCTGTAAGGGCAGGTTCGAGAAGCCGAAGCCGAGACCGCGAATCGCCAGCACCGGCAGCAAGAAAAGCCAGCCGCTTCCGAGATTAATATTGATGAGGATGATAGAACTGATCGTGAGCAGCATCATCCCCGCAATGACGATTGGGCGCGGGCCGATGCGGGAGTACAGGCGGCTCGTAATGTTAATGGCGATCCCGGCGGCGATCCCCTGCGGGATGAGTGTCAGCCCCGTCTGCACGGCGGTGTAGCCCCGGAACTGCTGCAAAAAGAGCGGCAAGAGGAAGAACGACCCGAAAACCACTCCCCGCGTGATCCATGTGAGCACGGACGCCATCGAGAAGGCGTGATCCCGAAACAGCCGCAGATCAAGCACCGGGTCTTTCGCCACGCGCAACTCGTAGAAGGCAAAGATCACGAGCAGGATCAACCCCGACACGACAAACGCCCAGACACCGCCGTAGCCCCAGCCGTAAATGTCGCCGCGCGGATTGAGCGCGGTGATCGTGCCGGGGCGCGTCTCGCTGACGACCTCGAAGCCGTAGATGACCAGCACGACACCGAGCATGGAGGAGACCAGCCCGAACCAGTCGAAGCCGCCGCTGCGAGGCGCGGGATAGCCCGCAGGCTGCCCGCCCGCCTGCCCCGCGATACCGGAACCGCCGCCCATCGCATTTGCCGCGCCCACCGGAGCAGTGCCGGATGCGCCCGCAACGACGCCTGCCGTCGCCCGCACAGTGCGATCCGGCTGGTAGGTGCGCCAGATCAAGAAGATGACGATGATACCGACCGGCACATTGACGTAGAAAATACCCGGCCAACCGAGCGGGCTATCCACGATCAAGCCGCCCACGGTGGGGCCGAGGGTCGGGGCGAGCAGCACGGGAATCGCCGTCACGCCGGACGCCTTGATGCGCTCGGCGGGCGTGAAGACGCTAAAGGTGATCGCGGTGCCGAGCGGAAAGAGCATTCCGCCGCCCACACCCTGCAAGACGCGGAAGGCGATCAGCAGCGTGTCGCCGCTCTGCGGGAAATTTGCGGAGAGACCGCAGAGTAGGCTCCCAATCGTGAAGACGCCGAGCGCGAACAGGTACACATTTTTCAGCCCGAAGCGGTTGCCGAGATACCCCGCCGCCGGGATGACCGCCGCCTGTGCGAGAAAGTAGCCGGTGATAACCCACTGGATATTATTGAGTGTGGTATTGAAACTGCGCTGCATCGCCGTGAGCGCGACATTGACGATGGTGTTATCCAGTACCGCCATGAATAAGCCGAGCGACACCGTGAGTGCCACCCGATACCGATAATCGAACCTGCCCATATGCCACATTCCTTCGTAGTATGTCCGACAACGCCGCATCGCATCATCATCGCATAACCCGTTCCACCCCGCATCTGCGGGTTCGTGCGCGAGTGTTTCGCGTGAAACAGTACGCGGGGTTATGGATCAGCCGGGTGGTCTTTCGTGCGCGGTTCCGGGGCGGCTGCCTCGGTGAACTCGACGGGTTGCGGCGGGCGGACGATCACATCCACCGCCAGCCAGAGAGCGCGGACGGGCAACAGAAAGAGGAGGGGCAGCACCACTGCGAGTGCCAGTGCACCCGTGAGCATCTGCCAGACCGGAAAAGGGCTGAAATAGGCGATAGGCGCGACAATCAGCGTGAGCAGCGTGCCGACGATGGTGTAATTGAGGGCGATGGTGTTAGTGAAATAGCCCGCCTCGCGCTCGTAGTGGAAATGGCAGACGGTGCAGGAAGGCAATGTATCTAGCCGACGAAAGAGCCGCCCCTGCCCGCAGACCGGGCAACGCCCCCGCAACGCCCGCCCGATCACGCGGAGCGGCGGGGCGGGCGGCGGAACGAGCGGCATGTCGTCAAACTCGCGCAGCACATCGTTATTCATTCGTTCCCTCGCATAATGAGCGGTGCCATAGCCGGTATCGCAAGATCGGGACAGGCGCGGAAGCGGAGCGGTTTGCGGTGGGGACGGTAGCAGCATCGTACCATCCCCAACAAACCCCCGTCCTTCGATACATCGTACGCCGCCCTCTTTGTGTGTATGCTTCCGGGCGGGGCGCGATGCGAGACGAGAGATGCGAGACGCAGATATTTAAAATGAGGGGTATATATGACGACGACCGAGACGACGATTCTCTTGCGCGTCCGGCTGGCGGCGTACCACGCGAACCGCCTGCGCGACGCATTCCCGCAGGTACGCTTCGTGCCGTGTTTTACACCGGAGGAGATGACGGCACACATTGCGGCGGCAGACGCGATCATCGGCGGCGGGGAAATTACGCTGGATTCAGGTGCCATTCGCGGGGGTAAATCAGTTTCTGACGCCGGCGTTCCTCGCGTGCATGTGCGCCGCTTCCTCGCGGGGGAGCCACTGCGTAACCGCGTGGACACCGACGCCGGCTATTGATGCGGGACAGATGACGTATACTGACGGTCGCACGGAAAGGGGCAGAGAATGGTGCGAAAACAGGGGAGGAAGCGGATGTTCCGGGGGTTGCGGCAGCGATTCACCAAGAAGACCGGCGCGGATACGACCGCGACCGCTGCGGCGGCGCCACCCGATACCGCACCGCACGCTGCCGCTGCGCCTGTATCCGCCGCCGCCGATGCCCCCGCTGCGGTCGCGCCGGACGACCTCGCCCGCCCCGCGATGGAGCGCATCGCGGAGGACGAAGCCTTGCGTGGCGACCTCACCGATGACGGCTACACGCCGCTGCAAACGTGGGCATTCGCCCGCATCAAGGCGATGGCGGGCGATGCTGCTCACGCCGCCGACCCGCAGTCCGCGATGGACGCCGCAACCGACAAAATCCGCTCCTTCGTGCAGGATGCAGTCGCGGCGGCGAAGAACACTAATCCTGCCGATCTCGCCTCCTCGGTCGTGCCGCCGGTAGTGCCGGAGGCATCAGTGGGGCCAATCGTTGCCGCGCTGCGTGCCGTGCCGCACACCGATGATGCCGACGCTACTGCTATCGCTATCGCCAAAGCACTCGACGCATCGTAATACACGATACATAGGGGAGGGGACATCATGAATCGTCGCACCGTTGCTGTCGTTAGTGTCCTGCTCGTGGTGCTGATCCTTATCGGTGTCGGTATCTTCGCCTTCACGCGCCGTAATACGTCCGCGACACCCACGCCGGCAGGCGATGAAACGCAGATCTCGCGTGCAACAGCCGCCCCGCCCCGCTCCTCTGCGGCTGCTGCGACGGTGACGGGCATCGGCAGCGGCGGCACAACGAGCGGCTCGTGGTACGACCTTGCCTTCACCGCCCCGATCTACCCCAACAACGCCGCGAACCATAAGGGCGGCTTGGAAGACAAGCTTGTCACACTGATGGACACCGCCACCAAGACGCTGGATGTCGCGGATTATGATTTCGATCTTGCCAGTGTCGCAGACGCAATGGTGCGTGCGAAGGGGCGCGGCGTCATTGTACGGATGGTGACGGACACCGACACGCTCACGAATGTGAAAGACATGGCGATTCAGTCTGCATTCGGCAAACTGAAGGGCGCAGGTATTCCGGTGGTGGACGACCAGCGCAGCGCGATCATGCACGACAAATTTACCGTGGTGGACAATGCTACTGTGCAGACCGGCTCGTGGAACTACACCGATGGCGACACGTACCATCTCAATAACAATATGATCGTGATTCGTAACGCGCAGATCGCGCAGAACTACACGACCGAGTTCAACAAAATGTTCGAGAAGCGGGCATTTGGCCCCAAGAAAGAGAAAGGCACCCCGAACCCCGTCGTGATGGTGGACGGCACGCGGGTGGAGAACCTGTTCGCCCCGAAGGATGACACCGTTGGGCGCATCGTCGAGACGGTGAACGGCGCGAAATCGAGCGTCTATTTCATGGCGTTCTCGTTCACGCAGGACAAGATCGGGCAGGCGATCATCGCACGGCAGAAGGCGGGCGTGACGGTTAGCGGGGTCTTCGAGACGACCGGTTCGCAGACGGAGTTCTCCGAGTACGGCATCATGAAAAAAGCGGGTCTGGATGTGTATACCGATGGCAATCCGTGGGTAATGCACCACAAGGTAATTATCGTGGACGAGCATATCGTCATCTTCGGGTCGTTCAATTTTTCGGACGGCGCGGCGACGCAGAACGACGAGAACTTACTCATTGTCGACAATGCTGACATCGCCAAAGCATTCAAGGCGGAATACGACCGCGTGCTTGCTCTCGCCAAGAACCCGCCGACGAAGAAATAACCGCGAATCCCACGCGATCTATCCGCATGGGTAGGGCGACATAACCCCCGGTGCCGGTTGTGCATGTCCGCGTGCGGCACAACCGTTGTGCCATGCGTGCGTTCCACGAGATGACAAACCGTGGTTATCTCAACAGGAGGATTTCCCATGCGTATGTCGCACTTCCCTCTGCTGCGGGCACACAATGCCGGGGGGGTGATCGCAACGATGCACCGTCCCGACGACCGGGAAGGATTTCCTCGTGTCAATGCGTTCTGGCGGCACGCTCTGGCAGCACCGTGACTTCACGAAACTTTGGGTAGGGCAGACGATCTCGCTCTTCGGTAGCCGCGTCGGGGGCTTTGCGCTCAGCTGCTGTTGGCGGTGCTCTCGTCGTTGTGTGTCCCGCTCGCTGCCGGCCCGCTCTGGTTCAGTATCATCGCGCTCGTGATCCACGAAATTGTGCTCGGCGGCCCGGCGGCGATCTACGGGATTGTGCGGGTGAGCCTCTTGCAGGCGAGCACACCGGATCATCTGATGGGAAGGATGAATGCCAGCGTCCGCTTCATCGAGTGGAGTATGATCCTCCTCGGTCTGTTGCTCGGCGGGGTGCTGGGAGAAACGGTCGGGCTGCGTGCCGCCCTTTTCTGCGCGTTCGGCGGGCAATTGCTCGCACCGCTCTGGCTCGCTTTCTCGCCTGTCCGCACGCTCCAGCATCACCCCGCGATGGAGGATGCCGGGCGTCGGGCGTAGGTGCTAAATCCGCCGCGCGGGATTGCCTGCGAGGACACCGAGACCTCATCTCTCCGGAGCGATCGCCGCCTTCAGGACATCCCGCACATTCATCGGCGGTCGGCCAAGGA
>JBBRMX010000125.1:0-9949 GCA_038230615.1 Thermomicrobiales bacterium
CCACCAGGTCATCGCGCGTCGCGGACGTGGCATTGAGTGCCGCCAGGTGGGGGAACGCACCCGGGTAGAGGATCGGGAGCAGGTTTGCGAGCTCCGGACGCTGCACGTAGGAGAGGAAGTCGTTGTCGTGCTCCGGATCGCTCGCGTTCCAGTCGTTCTTCTTGCCGAGCGGCACGATGGCACAGCAGATCGCGCTCCGCATCTGGAGCGGGCGCACGGGACGCAATCTCGTCGCCTATCACCCGATGTGCCATGTCGAGATGCGGGAACAGCACGGCTATCAGTTGCTGCACGGGTTGCATCCGGTATTGGTAGGCGACCCGCACCGTATCATTACGACCGCCGACCTGCGCGAGGTCGTGGAACCCGTCGCCGCCCTGCTGCTCGAATTGCCGCAGCGCGAGATCGGCGGGCAATTGCCGGCGTGGGACGACTTGCACGCCCAGACGATCTGGGCGCGGGAGCACGGCGCGGCGGCGCACATGGACGGCGCACGCCTCTGGGAAGCAGGACCGTACTACGGCAAATCGTACGCCGAGATCGCCGCGCTGTTCGACAGCGTCTACGTCTCGTTTTACAAAGGCATCGGCGCAATTACGGGCGCGGCGTTGGCGGGAACCGCCGAATTCATCGCGGAAGCGCGGGTGTGGCAGAAGCGACACGGGGGAACATTGCTGCACATCTACCCGTACGCGCTCTCGGCGCAGCAACACCTCCGCATGCGGCTCGACCGGATGCCGCAGTATTATGCACGGGCGAAAACGGTCGCGGCTGCCCTGACGACGGTGCCGGGGGTACGCGTGAAGCCAGAGCCGCCGCAAACGCGCATGATGCATGTCTACCTCCCCGGCGAGCGCGAGATATTGCTCGAACGGGCGGCGGAGATTGCGCGGGGGGAACGGGTCGCGCTCTTTCACCGTCTGTGGGAGACCGATGTACCGGGCTACAGCAGCTTCGAGTTGAACATCGGCGACGGCGCAGACGCCCTCACGGACGCGGAAATCGCGGCGTACTTCGCCCGCATCGTCGCGGGATAGCAGAGCAGCGGGCAGAGGTAGGAGGGTGAAGACAGGATGGCAGGAGGCACACTGATTGTCGTCTGCGTCTATGCCTTCGCGCTCTGGTTGGGGCTGTACCTGATCGCCCGCGACCCGCGCAGCCCGCGCCTTGTGCTGACGGGGGCAGGGCTTGCCGCATATGCCCTCGCGCTCGCCTGCGTGCTGCTCAATGACAATGCCCCGCCACCACTCGATCTGCTCATCTCCCGGTTGCGGATGTCGCTCCTGCTCACGCCCGCGCTCTGCTGGTCGGGGGCGTTGCTCTCCCTGTTGCCGGACGACGATGCATGGCGCGGGCGGTTGCTGCGCCCGTACTGCATCGCGCTCCCGGTCGTAGCGGGGGGATTGTTCGTCGCCAGTGGCGCGGGCGATCTGTTCGGGCGGGCGGGCGCACTGCTGCTTGTCGGCACTGCCATACTCGCGCCGATGCTGGCGGTCGCACTGCGCGTGATGCGGGCAGAACGCAACGAGCGGCACACGGCAGTCGGGTTGATCGTTGTCTGTTCGCTCTTTCTCGCCCTCAGTGTCGCGCTCGTTGTCGTGCCGTTCGGGTGGGTGCCGCGCACGGGGGCGGCATTGCTCGTCGGCACTGATCTTGTCGCGCTTGGCGTCGCGCTCGCATATTTCGATGCCTTCGCGCAGGGTGAATCGCTGGTGCCGCACATGTTGCGTTCGCTCGATGCCGCATTCGTCGCCGCGCTCGTGTTCGGCGGGCAGGTCGTGCTCGTGATTGCGTTCGCAACGGGCGAGACCTTTGCAATGCGCTCCCTGCTGCTGGCGACGGTGGCGACGGCGGTAGCGGTGCCAACCTTCGCGGACGCCTTCAGCGGGCTACTCGACCGTGCCGCGCTCGGCGGGTTACCGGGAGTGCGGGCAGCCCGCGCCGAACTCCGTGCGACGGCGGACGCCTTACCCCGCGCCGACCCCGCGCCCGATCTCGCTGCCTTGGACGATACCGAGTTCGCCCGCCTTACTCGCCGTGCGTTGAGCAATTACGGCGATCTGCCGCGCCTCGCTGCAAGCCCGCTGGTGCACTTGCCGCAGATCGGGCACAGGCTAGCACGGCGTGGCGCACCGGACGATGCGCTGGAACGCGCCGCCGAACTGAAAGCGGTGCTGGCGGAAAGCATTGCTCGCCTCAAGCCGCGCATCGGCGGTGACTTCGGCACGGCCGACGAATGGCGATACTACAATGCCCTGTACTGGCCGTACATTGTCGGGCTAAAACCGTACAGTCTTCGCGCCACTGAGGACCGCACCGCCGACCTCGCCGCCCGCCATGCACTGGCGTGGTTCCGTGAGAACGTGCCAGAACGGACGCTCCGCAACTGGCAGACCGCCGCCGCACGGCTCGTCGCTCACGACCTCCGCGCACACGATGCGCCGATTACGGCAAAGTAGGGTGAAACTGGCACCGTTTGGCACCATTTTTCGTGGCGATGGCAGTACGGTGGGGCGTACGGTGATGCCACGGGCGGCAATGGAGCCGCCAACGCATCATCGGAGGGACGCCATGTCTGTGCAATCCGCATCTGTTTCCCCGCTTTCGTCCGCATCGCCGACGCGCAACCTCGCGCAGCGGCTGATCCGCACCGACGGCATTTTCACGGTGCCGACTGCGCTCGCATTCGTGGCGTTCGCGCCGCGCATCGCATCGCTGTTCGGGGCAGGGAGTGCGGAGCCGTTGGCCATTCTGGGTATCGTCTTCGTGCCGTATGGTCTGTGGTTGTTGTACGTCTCGCGTCGTGCCGTCGCGCCTCGCCTCACTCGTATCCTTGCGACGGCGAATGCCGTGTGGGCAGTGGCAACGCTCGATATCGCCGTGTCGAATGTCTTCGGGTTGTCGGGCGTCGGGCGGGAAATCATGGCGATACAGGCAGTCGTAGTGGGTTTGTTCGCGGTAGCGCAGTTCGTCGCTGCCCGCCGTGCGTAGTACACAATGAGATGATCATGATTGGGGCGGGATCGTCTAGACGGTTCCTCCCCAAGCCCCCCCTGCCGTATGGGGTTTTTCATTGCGCGTGCGGGATTATTCTGCGGCGGCGGCGAGCAATTCGGCGTCCTCGTCGTCTTCGGCGAGGAGGGCGTCGAGGTTGGCGGTCGTCCAGTCTTCAGCGGCGGGGTCGAAGGCGACGAGCGTTTCCGCCAGTTGCCACCAACCGGATGCGGCGGCGCGGTCATCGGGGAGCGGGAATGCTCCCGGTTCGCCTGCGTGGTGATGCAACCATCGCTCGATGATGTGCATTTCGTCCACATCATCCTGTGGGATGGCAGCAGGTTGTGGCGCGTGCGGAGTGGACGATGCTTTTCGTTTCGGTTTCGTCGGGGGTGCCGCGAGTACGTCGGCTTCGGCATTCGGTAACGCGGCGGGGGCGGGCGGTTGTGCCGTCTCCTCTGCCCTGCGATATGCAGCCATAAGCCATTCCGCAACAAGGGCGGCCGGTTCGTCGCGGCGGATGCGGCGTTGGGCAGCAACCCGCCCGCGCACGACGAGCAGTGCTTCGGCATGACGCGGATCGGGCGACGGCAGCGCGAGGACGAGATGCCCCGTTTCAACTTGCTTCGCCAGCGTCTGATGAGTGCGGGCGATGCTCTCGACCGTCTTGACAGCATCGCGCAGGCGAGCAGCATCGGCAAAATCGAGGCGTTCGGCGGCGACCTCCATCTTCGCCCAGAGCCGCTGGCGGATGCCGTCGTGCCGCCCTTCGAGGAAAGCAATGGCGTCGTCAACGAAGGTGCGATACTCGGCGGGGTCGCCCTGCCCGACGCACGGCCCCAAGCATTTGCCCATGCCGAGGCGCAAGCAGGGGTCGCCCCACTTTTTCGGGTCGGAGAAGCCCCGCGTGCAGGTGACGAGCGGCAGGATTTCTTCCAGCACATCTACCGTGCGTTCGGCGGCACGGCGCGAGCGGAAGGGACCGAAATACCGCGCCCCGTCATCCTTCGCGGCTTTCGCCAGCCGGATACGCGGCCACGGCTTCTGGACTTCCACTCTGATGTACGGGTACAGGGCATGGTTTCGCATCGCACGGTTGTAGCGGGGTTGGTGGCGGTGGATGAGGCGTGATTCCAGCAGCAATGCTTCCAGCTCGCTCCCGACTACTTCGATCTCGATCTTCTCGACCGATTCGAGCAACCCATCCATCTTGCGCGTGAGACCGAGATGCTGCGAGTAGTACGACGAGACACGGTCGTGCAGGTTTTTCGCCTTGCCGACGTAGATGATGCGCCCGTCTTCGTCGAACATGCGATAGACGCCGGGGGCTTGCGGCACGGTTTTGAGCCACGCCCGGTCGAGATATGCCTTGCCGCTGCCGACTGCCTCGACACCGCTCCCGTTGCCGCGTGGTTCGGCGGTGGTGGGGATGGCGAGAGCCTGCATCGCATCTATCGTCGGCAAGCCCGCCTGTTTCGCCAGCGGCAGGAGGCGCAGGAATGAGGCAGCGGTGAGACGGGCATCGCCCTCGGCGCGGTGACGGTTCTCGGCAGGGACACCGAGCGTTGCCGCCATCCGTTCGAGGTTCGGCTTCTTCAATCCCGGCAGGAGACGCACGGCGAGCGAAAGCGTATCGAGGCGCGGGTTGATGAGCGGCGGGCGACCGGCACGCCCCAATTCCGCATTGATGAACGAGATGTCGAAGCGCACATTATGCCCGATAACGAGCCGCTCCCCGATGAAGTGCAACAGGCTGTCCGCCACCGCCTTGAAGCGCGGGGCGCGGCTCACCATCTCGTCAGTGATGCCGGTCAGTTCGGTGATGAAGCGCGGAAGGCGTTTTTCGGGGTTGAGCAAGGTGGTGAAGATTTCGGCAATCTCGCCGTCGCGCACGCGCAGCGCACAGACTTCGATCAGCCGTTGCTGAAAGGGACGTAGCCCGGTCGTCTCGACATCCAGCACAATGTACTCGCCCACACCCGCAAGATCGTCCATGTTCGTGAGAATCGGCATCGCTTCGACCAATGCCCAATGCAGATCGGGTCGCAAGCGGAATGTCTCCGGCTCATCGAGCACGGTGCGAATCAGGGTGCGCCACAACGACGGCGGCGACCCTGCCCCGAACACATGCCGGATAACGGCATCTTCGTGTGCCGCACCGCCCTGCTCACGCAGATACAGGTGCGACCGCTGCCGCAGCCACGCATAGCGGTCGGCTTCGCTCGTGGGCGGCTCCGGTTGTTCGGTTGTCTCGTCGTCATCAAAGAACTCGTCTGTCACTGCCCCGCCCCGCCCCAGAAATGAACGTACGTTCTACAGGAACAGCGTACTCCAAAGTGCGACGATGGGCAACGGACGAGCTGCGGATACGCCTCAGAACCGCCGGATCAACATGAGTAGCGTCCCCGCAATGCGCCCCAACGTGAGCGGCGAAAGCCGGATGGCACGAAGAAAAACGCCACCCCCCTGCGACGGATCGAAGGGCATCCACGCCTTTGGGGAGGCATTCCGCCCGCTGCCCAATGATTGTATGTGTAGGGAACATCTGTGCGGAATATGCACATTCTCCATGCCGTGACCGTACGGACATGCTATACTCCGGATAGGAAGGTAGGGCGACAAGGAGACCGATGAACGACACGCAGACACTACAACCGGACATGCCGCCCGATGTCGCGGGGCGTGTCGCGACCGTGCGTGGCGCGATAGATCGTGCCAATGTCGCCTACTATGTTCACGATGCCCCCACGCTTTCCGACGCTGAATACGATGCGCTGCTGAACGAACTTCGTGCGCTCGAAGCGCAGTATCCCGCGCTCGTCGTGCCGGATTCCCCAACGCAGCGGGTCGGTGCGCCACCGTCCGCACAGTTTGGTGCAGTAACGCATCCGGTACCGCTTCTGTCGCTCGGCAATGTCTTCTCGGAGGATGATCTGCGGGCATGGGCGGGGCGCGTCTACCGTCTTATCGGGCGCGAGGAGATCGCGTTCGCTGTCGAGCCGAAGATAGACGGGCTGGCGGTCGCGCTGATGTATACGGACGGGAAATTCGTGCGGGGTGCGACCCGTGGCGACGGGCTGACGGGCGAGGATGTAACCGTGAACCTTCGCACCGTCCGCACCATTCCGCTGCGACTGCACGATGACGCCCCCGGCACCATCGAGGTGCGCGGCGAGGTCTACATGACGCGGGCAGGCTTCCACCGTCTGAATGAGGAACGCGAACGCGACGGTCTGCCCGTTTTTGCCAACCCGCGCAATGCGGCGGCGGGGTCGTTGCGGCAACTCGATTCGTCGGTGACGGCATCGCGCCCGCTGGCATTCTTCGCCTACGCCGCCGGATACTGGACGAACCCCGCCGCGATACCGGTGCAGACACAGAGCGGCTTGCTGGCGCGGCTCGGTACGCTCGGCTTTCGCCCGTCGCTCCATGCCACGGTCTGCGAGACGGTAGACGCGGTCTGGGAGCGGTGCCAGTTCTGGCTAGGGCAGCGCGACGCGCTCGGTTTCGAGATAGATGGCGTGGTTATCAAGGTAGATCGCCTCGCATTGCAAGAGGAACTCGGCAATGTTGCCCGCGAACCGCGCTGGGCAACAGCATATAAGTTCCCCGCAACCCGTGTCACGACGCGCATCCATGCGATCACCATTCAAGTGGGGCGCACAGGCAGCCTCAATCCCGTAGCGGAACTCGAGCCGGTCAATGTGGCGGGCGTACTCGTCTCCCGTGCGACGCTGCACAATGCAGACGAGATCGGGCGAAAGGACATCCGCATCGGTGACACCGTGATTGTGCAGCGGGCAGGCGATGTCATTCCGCAGGTCGTGGAGGTAGTCACAGAACGGCGGGACGGCACGGAGCAGCCTTTCGTGATGCCCGCGTATTGTCCCGTCTGCGGCGCACAGATCGAGCACCTTCCCGGCGAGGCGATGGCGTACTGCACGAATATCTCGTGCGCCGCACAGGTGCGGGAGCGCATCAAGCATTATGTCTCTCGTCCCGCAATGGACATCGAAGGCTTCGGGGACAAGATCGTTGATCGCTTCGCAGACCTCGGTTTTCTGGCAGACGTGGCAGACATCTACCATCTCCAGCGTGAAAAACTGCTCGAACTGGAACGTTTCGGCGAAAAAAGCGTTGACAATTTGTTGCGGGAGATCGAGCACAGTGCAACGCGCCCGCTCGGACGGGTGATCTTCGCCCTCGGTATCCGGCATGTGGGGGAGCGGGCATCGGGGTTGCTGGCGGAGGCGTTCGGCACGATGGATGCGTTGATGGCGGCAACGGGCGACGACCTTGCACGAGTTGGCGGGGTTGGCGGTATCATGGCACGGAGTATCACCGACTTTTTCGCGGAGCCGCGCAACCGCGCCCTTGTAGAGAAACTCCGCACGGCGGGCGTCCGCATGGCGGATGCGCCGCGCACGATGCCGACCGGCCCGCAACCGCTGGCGGGCAAAACCTATGTGCTGACGGGGCGGCTGGAGGCGATGAGCCGCCCGGAGGCAGAAGCACAGTTGAAAGCCCTCGGTGCCGCCACGACCGGCACCGTGACCAAGAAAACGACTGCCGTGATTGTCGGCGCGGAGCCGGGATCGAAAGCGGAACGGGCGGTGACGCTCAAGGTGCCGGTGCTCGATGAGGCGGGGCTACTCGCGCTGCTCGAAACCGCGACAGAGGAAGCCGCCGCGCCCGCTGCGGGGGAAGACATAGACGCGCCGCCCGCGCAGGGCGCGTTGCCGTTGTCGCTGGACAACGGCTAGGGAGAGGGAGAGGAACACGACTGTGCCACGCAACGATGAAGCGCGTTTCGCACCGGGGTACGCACACCCCGTTCGGGAGGATGACCCATATCACACGGTTCGCACAGTCGGGCGGCTCTGCCAGATGCTACTCGAACTGCGCGACGAGTACGAACGCCGACCGCGCCCCGATTTGCTCGACCAAATAGACAAACGCCTCACCGACCTCATCGGGTTACAGACCGAGCTGCGCGAACGGCGTGCGCTCCACCCGGATAAATAGCCGGTGCCGTACTGCGTCCGCTGCGGCACTCGTATGGATGAGTACCGCGACGGCGACCGCGCAGCTGCAATCTTCATCGTCGCAATTGTGACACCACAGAAAGCAGGCGGGCAATGTTGTACGGGCTGATTTACGGAGGGTTATTTGTCGTCGTGCTGATCGTCCTCGCGTTCGTCATCCGCAAGTTCCGCAACTGGGGATAGCCGACGGAAGACCGCACAGATCACGGGGCATCGCATTCCCGCTGTTGCACTATTCCGGTTTCCTAGGCACAAAAAACCCCGCGCTGCACATGTGGCGCGGGGAAGCACTCCGTGAAATTACGAGCGACGGACCGTAACGAAATCCGCCATCGCCGCGAGGTAATCGCGGGCGTCGCCTGCGGGCATCCCGCTGAGATGCCGCTTCGCCTTGTCTACTTCTGCCTGTGCTTCCGCGATCGCGTCATCCAAGGCACCGGATGCCCGCACGCGCTCGACGAGCGCATCAATCTCGGTATCGGCGATCTTCGCACCCTGCACGATCTTGCGGATCAGCGCAAGGTCATCAGCGGTGGCATATTGCTCCATGAAGAGCATCATCGGCAGCGTCAGTGTTCCCTGCCGCAAGTCGGACCCCGCAGGCTTGCCGAGTTCTTCGGCGGTCTCGCGCAGGTCGAGGACATCGTCCACGATCTGAAACCCCATGCCAATCGCAGTGCCATACGCACGCAGATCGTCAATCGCGGCGTCCGGTGCACCCGCGAGAATGCCGCCAAACTGCGCTGCGGTCGAGAACAGCACGGCGGTTTTGCCGTAGATGCGCTGGTTGTACTGTTCGCGGGTCTGGTTCCACTGGCGTGTCTGGAAGATTTCGTCCAGTTCACCGTTGCAGATGCCACTGAGCGCTTCCGCGAAAAGCGTCATCGTCCGCAAATTGTCGGTGCGCGACACGAGTACCGCAGACTGCGCGAACAGATAATCGCCAAGTAGCACAACTATAGTTGTCGGCAACTGCGAGTTGAGCGTTGGCGCACCACGGCGAAAGAGTGCTTTGTCTACCGTGTCGTCATGGACGAGGCTGGCGATATGGAGCAGTTCGATGCCCGCCGCCGCCGGAACGAGCCGTGTGCGATCCTCGGAAAACATACGCGCCGCAGAAAAAAGGAGGCGCGGGCGCAGCATCTTGCCCTTCGCGGCGATGATGCCATTGAGCAGATCGGTCATCATCGGGTAATCAACCGCAACGGCGTCGAGGATCGCATCCTCCACCGTTGCAAGGTCGCGGTTTACAAGGGGGTCACGGAGCACATCTACCGTTGGCGCGGCAGTCATGGGACGCCTCTGCTTTCTTCGTCCTGCCTCATTGCAGGGAAGGGCGGGGCATACAGTGTGCCGCCCATTCAGTATAACAGCGGCATCGCCTACTGTATTTCCCAATCGTACTGCGTCATGCGGAGCGCGTCAATTGACATGCACAGCCATTGCACAACCCTTGCCAGTGGATATGGTAGAGTTCGCACGGTTTAGATATACATACTACATGATTCTTGTGTATTTCTCGCCCATATGATAACGTCTCTAGCGCGTCAGTTGGGCGAAGGACGCATTAATAGTTAGTTGAACGTACAGTATCGTCCACAGTTGATTGTATGTTCGCTACGTACCGGGGGAGACCGAGTGCACCTTCGTGTCGCATTCACCGCGTCATCGTTCGGGGATGTCCACCGTAGTGTGTGCATTGCTGTTGATGTGGTGCGGGCGACAACTACGCTCCTCACGCTCTGCGAACAGGGCGCAGGGCCGGTGCATGTGGTGGCGACCGATCTGGACGAAGCGCGGCGGCGGGCGATGATGATCGTGCCGCCGATGTTGCTCGTCGGAGAACAGGGCGGCATCATCGCCCCCGGCTTCGACTACGATAATTCGCCCACCGCAATACGTGCGGGGGC
>JBBRMX010000126.1:0-9937 GCA_038230615.1 Thermomicrobiales bacterium
CGTGTACCCTCTTTTCAGGTTTCAGGATGACCATGGTAGGGGCAGCATTCGGGGGGACATATGCGCCATTGGGGAGACGAGGACTCATCGGGGAGGTACAGCCGTGGCGACTTTGACGCTTACGCTTTTTGGTGCGCTCCACCTGCACGACGGTGAGCATTCCGTCGTACAGGCACCGAGCGGCAAAATTCGCAACCTTCTCGCATATCTTCTCCTGAATCGCCACACCGCGCACGGGCGTGAGCATCTTGCGGGTGTCTTCTGGGGCGACGAAGGCGATCAGAAAGCGCGGCATTGCCTCAACACTGCACTCTGGCGGCTCAACCGGCTGCTCGATGCGGCACACCCGACGACACATCCGTATCTCCGCGTAGATACGCAGACGATTGGCTGGAACACCGCGAGTGACTTCCGGCTGGATGTGGACGAGTTCGAGTCGCGTTGCATATTGGCAGACCAAATGAGCGACGATGTCCCCGACCAACGTGCACGCCTCTACAAACAGGCGGTTGCCCTCTACCGGGCGGATTTGCTCGTGGACTGCTACGAAGATTGGTGCCTGATCGAGCGCGAACGCTTCCGGCATCGCTATCTGCACGCCCTCGGACAACTGATGCGCTATCACACGCGCAACAACGAGTACGAAATGGCAGGCGAGTATGCACACCGCATCCTCGCCTGCGACCCGCTCCGCGAAGATGTGCATCGTGATCTGATGGCACTCTACCTCGCCATGCAGCAACCTGCGGACGCACTGCGTCAGTATCATATCTGCGAGGAACTTGTGCGCCGCGAACTCGATGAGGAGCCGATGCCGGAGACGCAGGCTCTCCTTACGCGGATCATCGGCGCAAACCGGCGCAGCCACGGCACGACATCAACGAATCACCTGACCGATGGCGAGGCGGAACCCGCACGGCAACTGGCGTCCGCGATGCTGCGCCTGCGCGAGGCACTCGCAGCATTTGACCTGAGCCGGAACCAACTGGAAGCGAGCATCGCAGAGATCGAGGAGATCAGCCACCGCTTGGACATGCCCGGTGTGATACCGCAGGAGAGTACACATCAGGCGATCCGGCAATCCCATCATGCGGCGGGAGCGATCAAGCCAGTGGTAGTGGACCTCGAACACGTTCTCCGCATGTGGAGGGCAAAGACGGATACCCACCACGCATAGTGACACACGATGCGTGATGGGCGTGATGGGCGTGATGGGCGTGTGTTTGTAGATTGGTTCACTTCTCGTGGGTGCGATCCATCGGCGTCCGGCCAACATGTATCCGCGAAGGAGCCTGCCGGTGCTTTCGGACGAGCGGAACCATGCGTTCGTGGTAAGGATATGGGAAGAGCGGCGCGACATCGCCGATGCGCCCGTTATCTGGCGGGGGGTCGTGTGTGATGCACGCGGCGGGGGGCGCGTCTATTTCAATACACTGCCCGCGCTTTGCACCTATCTTGCGCGGCACGCCGGGATCGCGGATTATCCCAACTGTTGCACGCTGAACGATGACGCCTAAGCGGGGGTAGCGAGGATGAGTGCGCTTTCCATCGCAGCAATTACCTATATCCTCAAGAATCTGCTGGACAATACCCTCGTGCAGCACAGTATCGCCGCGAGTGTCGGGGATGTGACGGTCACTGCACTACCGCCGGACCGGGTCACGACCGGGAGCGACGAGCGCAGCCAGATCAACCTCTTCCTCTACCGCGTCACACCACACACCGCGTGGCGCGGCAACGCGACGCGGCAACGCGACGCCCCGTCCCTCGCACTCGATCTGCATTACTTGGTCACAGCGTATGGCGAACGCGATTTTCAGGCGGAAATCCTGCTCGGTTGTGCGATGCAACTGCTCTCGTCAACACCGATACTTACGCAGGCGATGATTGCCACCGCGTTCCCCGCCGCGCCGAACGGCGCACCGGCGCATGGATCGCCGATGCAACAGACGCTCGCCGCCGCAGGGCTGGCGGACCGTGCCGAGGAGATCATGCTCTGTCCAGAGTTTCTGAGCACCGACGAAGCATCGCGGCTCTGGTCCGCATTACAGGCGAAGTACCGCCCGTCCGCCGCGTACAAGGCGTCCACGGTTTTTATCGAGGCGAATGGGTAAGATGCAGACACTCAACGCACCCGCGACAGCCATACCGTGGCTCCAAGCAAATCAGCACTATCTTTCGGCTGCGATTGGCTGGATACGCACATTGCTGGTGCAGCATATCGCACGGGCGAATGGTGCGGCGATTGATGACGATGCCGAACAGATCGCCCGTACGGAGATCGCAACCGCACGGGCGCGGATGTCCGCGCCGCCCGCGCTTGAGGCAGTGCGAGCAATCTTCGATTTGTCCGCGTTCGAGTGCGATCTCCTCCTGCTTTGTGCGGCAGTGGAGTTCGATGCCGATATCGCGCCGTTGTGTGCGACCGCCCAACACGACCCGCAGCGCACCTATCCGACGTTCGGTCTCGCGCTTGCGCTGCTCCCGGACATGCATTGGAGCGCGATCACTCCGACGGCACCGCTTCGCCGCTGGGGGTTGGTCGAGATCGGAGCCGGGAACGGGCTGACGCGCTGCCCCACCCGGATTGATGAGCGGCTGCTGCATTATCTCGTGGGAGTGCAGTATCTCGATCCCCGGTTGGCGAGCAACACCGAACCACTTATTGGGGCGGCTGAACTCGTGCCGTCGCAACGGCAACTGGCGGACCGCCTCGTTGCGGGATGGCAGACAATTACGCCGCAGCATCCGGTGCCAATCGTACAGCTTTGCGGTCCCGAAACCGCCAGTAAACGCGCCATCGCCGCCGCCGCCTATGCCGCAGTCGGCGTCTATCCCTTTGTGATGCGGGCAGAGACTATCCCGACCGACACGGACGGTCTCGGCACCGTCATCCGGCTGTGGGAACGCGAAGTCCTGCTCGGCTCCCGCGCCCTCTACCTCGATTGCGACGCGCTGGATACTGCCGACACGGTGCGGATGAATGCGGTGACACGGTTCATCGAGCGCGTCGGCGGACCGGTAGTCGTGGCGAACCGCGAACGCCGACCGACCGAAGGCCGCCCCTCCCTGACGCTCGATGTCCCGTCGCCGACCTTCGCGGAGCAGGATGCGGCATGGCGCACCGCACTCGGCGCGGCGGCTCCGCACCTGAATGGGCAGGTCGGCGCACTCGTGTCGCAGTTCCGGCTCAGCGGCGCAGCGATCCAGACGGCGACGGACGCGGTGCGCCCCTACCTCGATACCGCAGATACGCACACCATCGGCTCACTGCTCTGGGAGGCGTGCCGCACCGAGAGCCGCACACGGCTGGACGATCTCGCGCAGCGGATCGAGTCCGATGCCGCATGGGACGATCTCGTCCTTCCGCAAGCGCAGCGCGACATTTTGCACCAGATCGCGGTGCATGTCCGGCAACGCGCACGGGTGTATCACACATGGGGGTTTGCGAGTAAAGGGGCGCGGGGGCTTGGTATCAGTGCGCTCTTTGCGGGGGCGAGTGGCACCGGCAAGACAATGGCAGCGGAAGTGCTGGCGAACGAACTGCGCCTCGATTTGTACCGCATTGATCTCTCCTCTGTTGTCAGTAAGTACATTGGCGAGACCGAGAAAAACCTGCGGCGGTTGTTCGATGCGGCGGAAACGGGCGGGGCGATCCTGCTCTTCGATGAGGCGGACGCGCTCTTCGGCAAACGCAGCGAGGTCAAAGACAGCCACGACCGCTACGCGAATATCGAGGTCAGTTACCTGCTCCAGCGGATGGAAGCATATAGCGGGCTGGCAATTCTCACCACGAACCTTCAGCGTGCGCTCGACACCGCATTTCTCCGGCGTATCCGGTTTGTGGTGCAGTTCCCCTTCCCGGACACCGCGCAACGCATCGAGATATGGCGGCGGGTGTTCCCCGCCGCAACGCCGACGCGAGATTTGCAAATCGAGACGCTGGCGCGGCTCAATATCGCGGGCGGCAATATCCGCAATATTGCCCAGAATGCGGCATTCCTCGCGGCGGATGCCGACGAACCGGTGCGAATGCCACATCTGCTTCACGCTGCACGCGCCGAGTATGCCAAGATTGAGAAGCCACTTACCGGGGTAGAAGTCGGAGATTGGGCGTAAATCGCTCACCGTAAAGGGAGACCGCAATGATCGAACGGATGATGCCACCACGCAGCAAAACCCCCGAACCCGCTTCCCTAATGCGTGCGGACACCGCGCAGACAGCGGCGATGCCCGCCACTGACTTCGCCGTACCCACGACCGAGTCGGCAAACGCTCAAGGCGAAACAGGGGGTAGCGGGTACCATATCGGAGAAATGTCTGTGCAGGCACCGGCACGATACACGATCAGCCAGCCGGGGGATGCGCTGGAAAACGAAGCGACCCGTGTCGCCGGGGAGGTGATGGGGATGCCCACAAGCAGCCTGTCATCTCTAGCAATCTCCGCTGTCGCACCGGTGCAGACGAATGCTGCCGATGTTGCGCGGGCGGAAGGCGACGCGCCGCAATCCGGTACTGAGGTTTCGCCCCTCGTTGATGATGTGCTCCAGGCGGACGGGCAACCGTTACACTCGTCGGTGCGCTCGTTTATGGAGCCGCGCTTCGGTCGCACATTCGGCGATGTTCGCATCCACACCGATTCCCGCGCTGCGGAGTCCGCACGAGCGGTTAACGCGTTCGCGTATACCGTTGGAAACGATGTGGTATTCGGCAACGGGCAATATATGCCGGAGACCGACGCGGGGGCGCACCTCATCGCGCACGAACTCACCCACGTTGCCCAGCAAGAAGCATCGCCCACCACGCCGGGGATGTCGCGCATGATGCAACGCGCAGTCGAGAAAATCATGAAGCCCGGCTGGGGAAACACGATCCTGAGCGATGATTCATGGATGCAGTTCGATCCGTCAGGGAGCGTGGCACCGGACGGGGGCAAAGCAGTACCTATCTCATTCCCCGTTGGCGCACGTCAACAGGAAGTGACGCTTCCCGAAGGCACCACAGGCGGCAGCGTGTTCATGAATGTAAAGACGGAATGGTTTCGGAACGCGTGGGACGGCAACATGAGCGGGTCGGGGGAAGCCGTCCTCAGCGTCCCGTTCAAGATCAATCCGGATAACAAGATTGACTGGACCGCACCGCAGGTCGGCGCGACGAGCGTCGGGTATGGGGCAATGCTCGTCTCCCCGGTCGGCGCGACTGCCACCGCGGACACCGTGACGGTTTCTCCGGTCATCAACGGTATGGGGACGATTGGCACATCGAAATCTACCGGCGGGGGGGTGAGCGTCGGCGTCAGTGCCTCCGGCACCACCGGCACTTCCGCCTCGTCGCCCGCAGGTGGGATCGAAAGCCGCTCGTACATGGTGAAACTCAATGTCGCGCCCATCCCGCTGGAGACGCGCACCTTCCCGGTTTACTTCAAGGTCAATTCCGCCGCCGTGGAGGATAAATCGGAGACCGATCTCGTTGTATGGTACAAGGGTCTGCCGCAACCGATGGTCAAGAGCGTCGAAGACGGTATTACCGAAGTACTCTTTGTCGGACACGCCAGCACGACGAATACCATCTCCTACAACCGCAACCTCTCCGAGCAACGTGCGCTCAAGGTGGAGAAGATACTCGGCACTTATACCGGTTCCAAAGCGAAGTTGGTCCACAGAGCGGAAAGTTACACTGATGCTCCGCAGTTTGATCCGACCACCGGGGGAAAGACCGAGGTAGAAGACGAAACCGAACGGTTCGTGACTGTGACCATCGCGTATCTGAATAAGCCGGGATCGCCGCCGATTGCCCCTCCCGGCGGCGCAAAGCCATAGCACCGCCCCACTGTTCGTGACTATTCGATCAATCGAGGTGCCACTGTATGCTTGTTGCGGCACAGGAAACGATCACGCAACTCCTCTACGCGCAGGGGAAGATAGACCCCCGCGAAGTCGAGATCAGTTTCGACGCGCCCACGAAAGAATGGATCGGGCAGCGTATGCGCCCCGCGATTGATCTTTTTCTGTTCGATGTGCGCGAGAATACCGATCTGCGCCAGACCAGTTTCCAGTCTACCCGCGTAAACGGGCGGGCGGAGCGGCGGCTACCACCGCGCCGCGTTGACGCACGCTTTATGGTTAGCACCCACGCGACCGACGCCGCAGACGCGCATCGCCTGCTCTGGCGTGCGCTCGTGACGCTGATGCAATTTCCCGAACTGCCGCCCGATCTGCTCGCGGATGACCTCCGACACCTCGACATCCCGCTCACGACGCGGGTCGCGCAAGCCGATGATGCCGCACGGATGACTGATCTCTGGGGCGGGATGGGTGTCGAGGCGCACCCCGCATTCTGCTACGTCGTCACGGTGCCGGTAGACCTCGAACAGGCGATCTCGGCACCGCTCGTGCTCACACGCACCATGCGTTTCGGGCGGGGATTGGACGGTATCGCGGAAGAGGCGCACACGCATATTGGTGGTGTCGTCCGTACACAGAGCGGTACGCCACTCACCGGTGTGCGCGTCGCAGTGACGGACAGCGCGGCGGAAGCCGCCGTCACGAATGCGGACGGCGAGTTCCGCCTTTTCAATGTTCCGTCCGGGGAGGTGCCGTTGCGCGTCGTGCTACCCGATGGCTCGGAGCAAACAGCCACTGTAACCGTCCCCAGTACGTCGTACGATATCGTGTGGAATACAAAACCGTGATGGGTGTGATGGCGCGGTGTGAGACTGTTGATTCACTGGGGAAAGTCCAGTCAGTGTCGAGCAGGGCGGCGCATTGGTCGCCGCGCCTGTACTATGCACTGTACCAGAGGTAGCGAAAGCCGGCCCACCGGTGCGGCGCACATGAGAGGAGCACGCGATGCCTGAGTATCTCTCACCGGGTGTGTACATTCAGGAAGTAGACAGCGGTCCGCGCCCCATCGAGGGAGTCGGCACCGCCTGTGCCGCATTCGTCGGCTTTGCGCCCGGTGGTCCCGCGAACCAGCCCACACTGATTACCAACTGGTCGCAGTATGTCGGCGTCTTCGGCACGCTCAATGAGGGTGGGCAGCGCAACCCGCACATGCCGGGTGCATTCCTCTCGCATTCCGTCTACGGCTATTTCCTTAATGGGGGCGGGCGGTGCTACGTCACACGTATCGCGCCTGATCCGTCGAACGGGCGGGCGGGGACACAGACTCTCAAGTCCGACACGCTCCAACTGCCGAGCAAATCGTCCAAGGCGATCCCCTCGCTTACGGTCACTCCCAAAGGATCGCCGGTGCAGGATATCGAAGTGGAAGTCGCGCCACCGACGGGCGATGCCCCCCCGGAAGGCACCTTCACGGTTAAGGTCCGTATGGGCGGCACCGAGGAGACGTATGACAATGTCAGCCTCGCCAAGCGGGGCGCACGCAATGTCGTAGATACGGTCAATCAGGGCAGCCAACTCATAGTCGTAGTCGAGGAGCAAGGCACCGGCACCGTCGTCGAGCGAATGCCCGATGTCGGCACGTATATCCTTAAGGCGCAGCAGGTCGCCATTGTGCCGAAACTGCAAGCGAGCAGTTTTACCGGCAGTGCCGCCGACCGCACCGGGATGGAAGGGCTGGAAATCGCGGAAGATGTGACGATGGTCTGCTGCCCGGACCTTCTCGCCGCGTATCAAGTCGGGGCAATAGATGGGGACGGCGTCAAGGCGGTGCAACTGGCGATGATCGCCCACTGCGAACGCCTCGGTGACCGGATCGCCATTCTCGATCCCCTGCCGGACCTCACGCCGCAGCAGGCGAAAGTCTGGCGCGAGCGCGATACGAACTACGATTCCAAATTTGCCACGCTCTACTACCCGTGGATCAAAGTGGCAGGGCCAGACGGCAAGCCCCTTGCGATCCCGCCGTCCGGTCATATGGCGGGCATCTGGGCGCGGAACGACAACGAGCGCGGCGTCCACAAAGCACCGGCGAATGAAGTTGTGCGCGGCGCACTCGAAGCGGCAATGCCCGTCACGAAGGGCGAGCAAGATACGCTCAACCCGATTGGCGTCAACTGCATCCGCTCGTTCACGGGGCGCGGGTTGCGGGTCTGGGGCGCACGCACCCTCAGCAGCGACCCTGCATGGAGATACATCAATGTGCGGCGGCTGTTCAATTATGTCGAAAAATCTATCGAGGCGGGGACGCAGTGGGTCGTCTTCGAGCCGAACGATTCCGATCTCTGGGCACGGGTCAAGCGCGATGTCGGGGCATTCCTCACCGGCGTCTGGCGCGACGGGATGCTCTTTGGTGCAACACCGGGCGAAGCGTTTTTCGTCAAGTGCGATGAAGAACTGAACCCACCCGATGTGCGCGACCGGGGGCAACTTTTTATTGATGTCGGGCTGGCACCCGTCAAACCCGCCGAATTTGTGGTCTTCCGCATGAGCCAGTTCTCCGGCGGCGGCGCATAACCGAGACGCACCGAAACACGTCAGTATGAGTGGAGGAAATCGCAGTGGCAGATACCAACAAAGACCCGCTTGTTTCCGCATGGTTCGGGCTTGACTTCCAGCAAGGCGTCGTCGGCGCGTTCCGCGAATGCACCGGTCTCGGCAGCGAGAACGAAGTGGTCGAGTACAAAGCGAGCGGCCCGAAGGGCGAACAGGTCGTCAAGAAGGTGCCGGGCCGCTTGAAGTGGAACAATATCACTCTCAAGCGCGGCATCACGGACTCGATGGACATGTGGAAATGGCGCAAGATGGTCGAGGAAGGCAAGATGGAAGAGGCCCGCAAAAACGGGACCGTCACGATGTTCAATCAGAAGGGCGATGCCGTCGCCCGGTGGAACTTCGTGAATGCCTGGCCGAGCAAACTAAGCGGCCCCGCTGCAAACGCCACCACGAACGAAGCCGCTATCGAAGAGTTGGAGATTACGCACGAGGGCTACGAGCGCGTGCAATAACCGGGGCAGTCTGCGCCCCACGGCGGGACTGTTGATCGGGGAGGAGTAACAGGTGGTCGCTGCGACGATGCTCCAGACGGAGTTTGCGTTTACGCTCCCCTACGGGTACGTAGACGCACGCGGCGACCGCCACCGCCACGGCACCATGCGGTTGGCGACAGCACTGGACGAGATCGAGCCGCTCCGCGACCCGCGTGTGCGCGAAAACGAGGCGTACGCGAGTATTCTCGTCCTCAGCCGTGTCATCACCCGGCTGGAAGGCACCGATGCGATCACACCCGCACTTATCGAGCACCTTTTCTCTGCGGACTTCGCGTATCTGCAAGATTTGTATATCCGCATCAACGACCTCGGCACCAGCCTGATTGAGACCGCGTGTCCGGTCTGCGGCACGCATTTCACCCTCGATCTCGGTGGGGAGAACGAAGAACCGTAACACCGCCCGCCGAGACGCTACGGCGCACCTCATGCAGAGGGACGAACAGTGGACGAACACGAGGAAACACCGGTGTCGGAGCCTGCACACCGGGAACCGCAGGCGGCGCAACCCGCCGGAATAGACATCACCCAACTCGCGGAGCGCGTCTATCGCCTCTTTGTGGCAGAAGCCCGCCTCGGGCAGGCTCGCGGCGAGCATACGGGGCAACGGAGGAATGACTGAGCATGGCGGAAGAATCGTATCCGAATTGCCGCTTCTATGTCGAGATTGACGGGATGAAAGCCGCCGTATTCACCGAGGTGTCCGGGCTTCAGATCGAGACGACGGTGATGGACTATGAGGAGGGCGGACATAACGACTTCGTTCACCGACTGCCGGGACGCACAAAAGTGAGCAACCTGACACTGAAGCGTGGGATGACGAAATCGGGCGAATTTCAGAAATGGTGCATGGAAGTCATGCAAGGCACGATCACGCGCCGCAATGTTTCGGTCATCATGTACGACGCACGCGGCAAGGAACTGATGCGCTGGAACTTCATCAAGGCGTATCCGGTCAAGTGGATCGGGCCGCAGTTCAACTCGACCGGC
>JBBRMX010000127.1:0-9933 GCA_038230615.1 Thermomicrobiales bacterium
CAGGGTAGGATGATTCCGAAGGAGGAAAGATGGCAACGAACGACTTCAATCAGCGGATTATCGCGGAGTTTCGGGCGAATGGCGGCAAAGTAGGCGACCCATTCGCCAATACGCCGTTGATCTTGTTGACGACTATCGGTGCGAAGAGTGGCGAGCCGCGCATTGCGCCCCTCGCCCACACGACTGATGGTGACCGCATCGTGATTATTGCCTCAAAAGCGGGTGCACCCACGAACCCGGATTGGTATCACAATCTTGTAGCAAATCCCGAAGTGACCGTTGAGGTTGGCACCGAGAAGTTCCAAGCGCACGCAACGGTTGTCGAGGGGGAAGAGCGCACACGGTTGTATGATCAGATGGCGGCACAGATGCCCGGATTCGCCAAGTATCAGCAGGAGACAACCCGCGTGATTCCGGTTGTCGTATTGGAGCGGATCGGCTAATCCGCGTTTCCCACTTGGCACTTTGCACTTTGCACAAAAAGCGGTTCTTCACGCACGAGGAGCCGCTTTTGTGTGCTAGATGCCGGGAGTTGGGGGCGTCTTCTTTTTTGCTCGCGCGGAGGAAGTAGTCAGTTCCCCGACTGTATCGGTGTCTTCATCTGCATCAGATGCCGTGATAACGGAGGTTGTCCTCGCGCGCTTGGTCGCGGTGGAGCGGAGTAGTGCGCTCTCGCGGGCGCGGTCACGCTCATTGAAGGGCGTTGCCCATAGCCCACCGAGCGCACCGGCGACAAAATGAAAGAAATCCTGCCCGAAGTTCCCCCACGAATCCACCTTGCCGAGTGCGGCAAGCCCAGAGATACGTGCGATACCGATCTCGCGCATCACATCGCCACCAAGACGGATAAGGAAAATATAGAGGACGGCCACCAGCCCGCCATTCAGCCCCTCGAATCGCCCCGCGACCCGCCCCGCGACGAAGCCGCCCGCAAGGATAGAGAGCATCGAGAGCATGTCCACCGGCCCTGCCTGCACTTGCAGACCGAACCGCGCCAGCAACGGCGAGAGACCGAGCGCACAGAGCGTCGTGACGGCAAACCCGGCAAAAACGGCACGCCAGCGAATGCGTGCGAGCATACTGTATGTCCTTTCGTTTCGCCGCTGCCACCACGCGGCGACCGTGCGATACTGCTAGTATACGGGCAATGTTGCCCGGTGGTGAGACCGAAAGATACAACGGGACGGAAGAATGCCAGCATCTGCGTACTGGTGCGAAGAATGCCACCGTGTCTACCCTGCACAGATGGCGACCGACGGTCTATGCCCGAAAGGACATGCGGTCGTACCTATCGGGCGATTCAGCGGGATGGTGAAATCGTTCATTGCGTCAGGGGGGCTAGAGGAACGGAGCGAGGCGCAAAATCGCCACCGCCAACTTATTCACGCGCTCTGGGCGCAGAATGAACGCGACCAAGAGTTTTTCCAGTTGCTAACGCCGCCGGTATCGCTCGGCAAGTTCACGAAAGAGGTAGACGATCTGCATCTGCGCGGTGTCGCCGGAGGGTGGATTCGTCTGGTATTGCCCGTCTCGCCGTTCGCGCCGCCGTCCGATTACCGCATCGAATATCTTGAACCGGAGCGGTTCGTGCGCGAACTCTACGCGCTCTTCAATCTGCCGTTGCCCGATGGCATCCTCGAACAGGCGGAGGCATTAAACGCCGCTACTGTCGCCGAACCCGCCGCCCGTCCACAGTGACCCGTTAGCGGGAAATCTGGCGCAGGATATCTTCCACGCGCCCCATGCCACTGGCGAGGTACTCGCGGGAATAGCCGACGTATCGCTCCGCGTTCGCACGAACCGCCGCGACTTCCTCAAGGCTAATCTCGCGCCGGATTTTGCCGGGAACGCCCATCACCATCGAACGCGGCGGTATCTGCATATCTTCCGCAACCAACGCAGACGCAGCAACAATGCTCCCTGCACCGACATGAGAGCGGTTCAGTACCGTGGCGTGCATTGCCACCATGCTGCCGTCCTCCACTACCGCCCCATGGACTATCGCGTTATGCCCGACGACGACGTACGCGCCGATAATTGTCGGGGTGCCGCCGTCCACATGCACGGTGGCGTTTTCTTGTACATTTGAGCCGCGCCCGACCTGCACAGGCGCGATGTCGCCACGCAGCACCGCGTTCGACCACACCGAGCATTCGTCTCCGATAGTCACATCCCCAATGATGACCGCGCCGGGGGCGATATACGCGCTCGGCGCAATCGTCGGCCAGATGCCGCGATAGGGAAAGATCATGCCCGCCTGCCCGCTCATCGCCGCACCTCCACGATAATTGCATCGCCCTGCCCGCCGCCGGAGCAGATTGCCGCCATGCCAAGCCCGCCGCCCTGTCGTCGCAATTGCATGAGAAGCGTACCGACAACCCGCGTGCCGCTCGCCCCGATAGGATGCCCAAGCGCGATTGCGCCGCCGTTTACATTGAGCCGTTCGCGGTCGAGACCGAGCCGCCGCGCACTGATGAGCGGCACGCTGGCGAATGCTTCGTTGATCTCGACGAGGTCAATGTCGTCTATCGAGAGGTCGGCGCGGTCTAATGCCCGCTTGCCTGCCATCGCGGGAGTATACGCGAGGTACGGGACATCCCATGCGGCGGTCGCGCTTGTCACGATCCGCGCAAGTGGCGTGAGATTGTGCGCCGCAGCCCACGCAGAAGATGCAACGACGACCGCCGCCGCGCCGTCATTCACTCCCGGCGCATTGCCCGCTGTGACGGTTCCGTCCGGGCTGAAGGCGGGCTTGAGTGCGGCGAGGGCGGTTTCGCTCGTGTCAGATCGCGGGGCTTCATCGCGCTCGAAGGAGGTCATCGTCCCTTTGCGCCCCGGCACCTCGACCGGCACGATCTCCTCGGCGAACAGCCCCTTTTCAATCGCGGCGATGGCACGCTTGTGCGAGCGCAATGCCCATGCATCCTGTTCGCGGCGCGTCACGCGCTCCTCGGCGGCGACCTGATCGCCCTGATTGCCCATCAGTTCCTTACCTGCCCAGCGTAAACCGTCGTATTGCATCGCATCTACAAGGGTGCTGTCGCCCATGCGATAACCGAACCGCGCTCCCGGCAGCAGATAGGGTGCATTGGACATGCTCTCCATACCCCCGGCGACCATCACGTCGTATTCTCCAGCGCGGATCAGCGCGTCCGCAATCGTGATCGCCCGCATCCCGCTGCCGCAAACACGATTGATCGTCTCGCTCGTCACCTCACGGCTCAGCCCCGCCTTGAAGGTCGCCTGGCGCGAGGGAATCTGCCCCGCACCCGCCTGAATGACCATCCCCATGATGACGTGCTGCACTGCGTCGCGTTCAATGCCGGAGCGAGCAATCGCCTCGTGAATCACGAGTGCGCCGAGGTCCACCGCCGAGACCGCCATCAGCCCGCCGCCCATTTTGGCGATAGGGGTGCGGCAATAGCCGAGAATCACGCTGGAATGCATCGTGTGTGTCATCGTGTCGCTTTCCCTTCGTTAGGTCGCATGAGTATTGCACCGCCGCATCGCAGGGTCAACGCATTGCGCGGTGCCGCATTGAACGCACCGACGACGCATCAAGCGTCACGCTCTCCGCGCCGCTATCCGGGAGAACGATTAGACTTCCGCCGTCCGTAACGCCCTGTGCCACACCATATAGGGTTTGCCCATCATAAAGTTTCGCATAGATTTGCTGCCCGATGGTTCCCACCGATTGCCGCCACGCCGCCGCGACCGTGCCGCCCTCCCCCGCCGCGAAGAGATCATCCCACTGCCCAAAATGCCGCAGCATCGCATCCAGCATCTGTTCACGCGCCGGCATCGCGCCAGTTTCGACGGCGATGCTCGTCGCGTCCGGCAACCCATGTGCAACGAAATCCGTCGCCGTTCCGCACAGATTGATGCCAATGCCTACCCGCAGCGCGATGAGCGTGCCGCCGCGCCATGTCGCATCACCGAGGATGCCCGCGACTTTCCGCCCGCCGAGCAGCACATCGTTCGGCCATTTAAGCGTTGCTACGCCGCCGGAGACATCTGCGATCGCGCCGATCACTGCCAACGCCGCCGCCATCCCGTAGGCGATCACCGGCACGGTAGGCGGCGGGCGAACGATCAAGGTCACCAGCAGTGAGGCATCGGGCACGTCGTGCCACACATCGCCCTTGCGCCCATATCCGGCAGTCTGTTGCTGCGCGACGACGGCGGTGCGATGTGGCGTGCCATCCGCGATGCGTGCGGCAGCGACATGTTGCGTCGAATCAACCGTGCCATAGCGGAGGATATGCCAGCCCAGCATCGTCAGCGCACACCGGCGGAATCGGGATCGGGCGGCGATGACGTGACGACATCGGGGGTCGCAGGCGAACGCACCTCGATTCGCAATTTTTCGAGCCGCTGATTATCCATCTCCATGACTGTCACACGCACGGTATCGAGATCAATCGTTTCGCCGACATGTGGGATATGACCGAGGCGGTCATAGACGATACCGCCGATAGGTTCCCGTTCCTCATCTTCGTCCGCGAAATCGGTGCCGAGAAGACGTTCGGCATCGCCGACATTCAATCGCGCACTGACAAGATATGCGCCATCCGCCAGCGGCTCGATCAGCGGGACTTCAGTATCGTATTCGTCCTGAATATCGCCAACGATCTCCTCGATGATGTCCTCAATGGTGATCAAGCCAGCCGTGCCGCCATACTCGTCCACCGCGATAGCCAAATGCACGCGACGCGCCTGCAAATCGCGCAGCAATTCTGCCACTCCCTTGCCGTCCGGCACGAACAGCGGCGGACGCATCACCGCCTGCACCGGCGCATGGATATTCCCTCGCCCCACGAAGCGCAAGAAATCTTTCGCGTAGACTACCCCGACAATATTGTCGAGGCTATCGTCGTAGACGGGGAGGCGTGAATGCCCCGCCTCCCGCGCCGTCGCGACCGCCTGCGCGACTGTCGCCTCACGCGGCACGCCGACCATGTCAATGCGCGGCACCATTACCTCGCGCACCGTGGTATCGGAGAAGCGGAATATGCTGTTGACGAGGGATACTTCGGAACGCTCGATGCGGTTATCGCCCGCCTCATCGCGTACGAGCTGGATCAGCTCATCTTCTGTCGCCATGGTGGTAGTCGCAGAAGGCATTGGCAGCCGGAATAGCGCGATAAGTCCCCGCGCCACGGCATCCAGCAGCACGACCAACGGACGCAACACGATCACAAAGAGCCGCGCCAGTTGGACACACTGTAATGCGACTTGCTCCGGCAGCCGCAGCGCGACCGCACGCGGGACGACCCGACCGAGAAGCACAACAGCAACGAGCGTCCCCGCGATTGCGGCGACCATTGCCCCATCGTGCAGCCGCCCCGCACATACCAGCACGACGAGCGCGACCGCGCCGCCGGTCGCGGCGGTATCGAGCACGAGCATCGTTGATTGCAAGGCGTGATTACGATCCAGCAACTCATCAACCGTGCGGGCACGTTGTTGACCATGAATGGCGAGGTCGGAAAGCCGCGTACGCGAGACCGCACTGAACCCGACGAGTACCGCCGTCGTGAATGCGACAAGGGCAACACAGAGCACGGCACCCGCCAGCATCAGCCAATCGGTTACGCCCATGATGCACCGCCGCCGTTCGCTCGTGCGTACGCATCGTGCAGTTGTTCGCCGCGATCTGTGTTCATTGCTGCAATCAATCGAAAAGGCTGCTAACCGACAAGTCTTTGTGGATGCGAAGAATCGCCTGCGCAAGCAACGGCGAAACCGTCAGAACCGACATATTCGCACGAGTAGCGGCGGCGGTGTCAATCTCCAGCGTATCTGTAATCCACAGCCGTTCGATGTGTGACGCCGCGATCTGATCCAATGCGCCGTCGGAGAAAACGCCGTGGATCGCCGCCGCATGAACCGCCCGCGCCCCACGTTCGCGCAAGTGGTGTGCCGCCTCGATCAATGTGCCACCCGTCGAGATCATATCGTCCACGATAATTGCCGTCTTGCCGCTTACCTCGCCGACCATATCGAGCATCACCGGATGATCTGGCGCACGGCGCATCTTGGAGAAGATCGCCAGCCCGCCGCCGATACGCCCGCGAAAATCGTCCGCCCGCGCCACGCCGCCCGCATCCGGGCTAACAACCACAATATCCGCGAACCCCTCGCGCCGGATATGGTTCGCAAGAATCGGTCCCGCCCGCAGGTGGTCCACCGGAATATCGAAAAACCCCTCGATAGCGGGCGCGTGCAGATCAACCGTCAGAATGCGATCCACACCTGCCGTGACGAGTAGGTTTGCGACGAGTTTCGCGGAGATCGGCTCACGCCCGGAGGTCTTTTTCTCCTGCTTGGCGTAGGCGAAATACGGAATCACCGCCGTGATGCGCCCCGCCGATGCCCGCCGCAGCGCGTCAATCATAATGAGTAAGTCCATGATGTGCTGGTTGACGGGCGAACACATCGGTTGGATCACGAACACATCCGAACCGCGTACATTTTCCTCGATCTTCACCCGCGTTTCGCCATTGCGAAATGCCCCGACAATCGCCCTGCCAAGCGGCATACTCAGATCGCGCACGATGGACTCGGCAAGATTGCGGTTCGCATTCGCGGAGAAAATCTGCAATCGCCCGTCCACTGCGCCCTCCCTAGTACGTACTCTCTACTTACCGCTGTGTTTTCGGCGGTTGTGGCCGCGCCGGAACACCGACCACAAGCGTGCCATCCGGCACATCGTGCGTCACCACTGCGCCCGCACCCGTCGTCGCGCCCGCCCCGATATGTACGGGCGCACGCAGCACGGTATCGCTCCCGATGAATGCATCATCATCAATTGTAGTGTGCTTTTTGATCGGCGTGCCATCGTAATTTGCGGTAATCGTTCCCGCGCCGATATTGACATTCGCCCCAACGGTCGCGTCGCCGAGATATGAGACATGCCCCACCGCTGTGTGTGCCCCGATGCGGGCATTTTTGATCTCCACGAAATTGCCGATATGCGCCCCCGACACGATCACCGCCCCTGCCCGCAAGCGGCTGTACGGTCCGCAGTCGGTATCCGCTTCCATCGTCGCGCCGTTCAGCGACGACGACACGACATGGCACCGGTCGCCTATCGCGCTGTCCGTGACGAGGGCGTACGGCCCGATAGTGCAATCATCGCCAATCATCGTTGTGCCACGGATAACGCACCCCGGTTCGATCACCGTATCGGTGCCGACAGTTACGGTATCGTCAATATGCGTCGTCTGCGGGTCACGCATGGTCACGCCAGAGCGCATCAAGCGGTCGAGTGTCCGCGCCCGCAATGCGGCTTCCGCCGCCGCAAGCTGCACGCGATCATTCACGCCCATCGCCTCGATAGGATCGGTAACGACTGCCGCGACGGGCCATGTACCACCGTCGGGAACATCCGCGAGTGCCATCGCCACGAGATCGGGGAGGAACTTCTCGCCCGTCGGGTTCGTCTGTATGCGGGGAAGATTGATGCGGAGCCACGCGGCATCGTAGCAGCAAACGCCGCTGTTGATCTCTGTGATTGCGAGTTGGACGGGCGTTGCTAGTTTTGTTTCGATGATCGCCACGACGTGCCCCGCGTCATCACGCACAATGCGCCCATACTGCGCGGGGTCAGTCAGCACCGTGGTAAGCAGCGTCACCCGCGCCTTTTGTCGTATGTGCGTTGCTACCAGCGTGCGGAGGGTATCGGCGGTGAGCAACGGCGTGTCGCTAAAAGCGACGAGTACGGTTTGTATATCGTCCGGCACATATGGCAACGCGACTTCCACCGCATGTCCGGTCCCAAGTTGCGGCTCCTGCACGGCATATGTGTATGCCTTGCCGAGCGCGGCACGCACTTCGTCCGCCTGATGCCCAATGACGACGATCACCGTCTGTGGGTGTAACGCAGTGACGGCACGCAGCGCGTGCGCTGCAAGCATGCGCCCGCCGATACGGTGTAGCATTTTGGGGATGCGGGAGCGCATCCGTGTCCCCACGCCCGCCGCAAGCATGACCGCAGCGAGGGAAGATGGCGGAGTATCCGGGGTATCGGCGGGTTGCACGGCGGCTTTTCCATTTCGCGGGGGAGCGCGGCACGGCTCCTCGACGGGTCGCGTATCCGGCGAAGTGGTAAAGTGGCTGCCCGACTAGGATTCGAACCTAGGCTAAAGGATTCAAAGTCCTCTGTGCTACCGTTACACAATCGGGCATCGCACGCCCCCAAGTGTAGCGGAGGGAGTGCAGAGCGTCAACGCGGTTTTAGTCGTTCACGCGCTCGATATATTCACCAGTTTCGGGGTTGACGGCGATGCGGTCGCCCTCCTTGACAAACCCCGGCACCTGCACCGATGCGCCCGTATCCACAATCACACCTTTGCTCAGCCCCTGTACCGTGTTGCCGCGTGCGGACGGCTCCGCTTCCGTGACGGTCACAACGGCGCGTTTCGGCGGGCGCATCCCGACGCCTTCGGATTCATGCACGAGCAGTTCGTAGGTCTCGCCCTCACGCATGAAGTCTGCAGGCGTGCCAAGCACTTCACGCTGCACCGAAACCTGCTCAAATGTCGCCTGATTCATAAAGAAGAATTCGTCGCCCTCGGCGTAGAGATACTGCATTTCCGCATTGCGAACAGAGTAATCCTCGATCTGTTCGCCGCTCTTGAATGTGAAATCCACCACGCGTCCGGTACGAAGCCCCTTCAGACGGACGCGATAAAATGCGGTGCCTTTGCCGGGGTTAACGAATTCCACGTCTACCATCTGATGCGGTTGACCCTGAAAGATCACCGTCACGCCTCGCTTGAACTCGTTCGTTGAGACCATTGCCATCGTCTGTTCCTCTCCTTCCGTACCCTGCGTCTTTCGCACAAGTACGCGCAGTATAGCGCAGCAGGGGGAAAGTAACGAGTACGCGCCGCAAGTAGCGAGTGTCTGCATAACAATCGCATGATGCAACGTAGTGCAATATCCGAGAAGAAATTATGTTGCGGTCTATGCGTTGTCCGGCGCAAAAAACCCTTCTGATGCGGGAAACCAAAGCGTTTCCTGAATCGAATTCGCGCCCGCGAAGAGCATCACGAGGCGATCCACACCGACCGCGATGCCACCGGCGGGCGGCATCCCCGCCTGTAACGCGGCGATGAAATCCGCATCAAGGTCGTACATCGCCTTACCGAGTGATTGCCTCTCTGCATGTTCAGCGCGGAGGCGGGCTTCTTGCTCATCGGCGTCGGTCAGTTCCGAGAAGGCATTACCGAGTTCGATGCCCGCGATGTACAACTCGAACCGCTCCGCGTAGCGCGGATCGTCGGGTTTGCGTCGTGCCAGTGCAGCCATCGCCGCAGGATAATCATACAGGATCGTCGGCACCGTCACGCCGAGATGCGGCTCGATCTCGTTCAGAAATATCTGGTGATACCCCTGCTCCCATGTCGTTTCGCTCGTTACTCGATACCCTTTTGCAGTGAGCATTGCCCGCATCGCGTCACCGTCCACAACTTTATCGAGATTCACCGCCGCGTATTGTGCGAAGGCATCTCGCACCGTGAGTCGCTCCCACGGTTCCGCCAGCGAGACCTGCCGCCCACCGTGCTCGATTACCGCCGCGTCTGCGGGCAGAGCAGGATGCAGCGCGTGCCAGACGAACCGTAGCAACTGCTCGCAATCGTCCATGATGGCGCAATAGTCGGCATGGGCACGATACCATTCGAGAATCGTAAACTCCGGGTTGTGTCCCCGGCTGATCTCTTCGCCGTTGCGGAATGATTTGCATATCTGGTACAGCCTCGGCAACCCCGCGACAAGCAGTTTTTTCATCGCGTATTCGGGCGAGGTAGTAAGGAAGGCGCGACGGGTGGTGCCACGGGCATCGGTAAGCGTGGTCTCGAAGACTTCGAGATACGGTTCCATCCCTGGCGCGGCGACGAGCAGCGGCGTTTCTACTTCGTGAAATCC
>JBBRMX010000128.1:0-9928 GCA_038230615.1 Thermomicrobiales bacterium
GAATACCCTCACGCAGATGGGCGAATCCGGCGCACAATGGGGGCTGGTCATGGCGGGGACATTGCTCGTCGTCGCGCCGCTCTTGGTGCTGTTCATCATCTTCCAGCGGCAATTCATGAGCAGTTTCTTGCACAGCGGCGTGAAATAACAATCTCCCCCGCCGAAGCAGGGGAGATACGGAAATTCGCGCTTATGCCTTCTTCGCGACAATCGTCATATCGAGCTTAACGGTGTCCTCTACCGTGACGAAGTTTGCGATGTTTGGTCCGGTAAGGTTGAAATCTGCAAACTTGAATGTCGTGGTCGCAGTGCCGTTGAGCGTATCAGCGGTCATGGTGCCGACGGTATCGAAGGTTATCGGTTTCGTCACCGCGTTGATCGTCATATTGCCGACCATCTTAAAGGTCTGCGACCCGCTCTGCCCCATCTTAAACCCGTCGAAGGTAGTGGGGACGAATTCCGCCGTCGCCGCACTCTTTAGGGTATTCATCTGGACATAGTTGTCGCGGCGAGACTGATCGCTCTTGAGCGTCTTCAAGTCCACGGTGATCTTGGAGCCATCCGCAGGCTTACCGTCTGCCGTGAGCACGATTGTCCCGGTGACCGCGTTCGTCGTGCCAACCGCATCACTTGGCAACGGCAACATGGCAAGTTTTTCTTTCGCGGTGTATTGCGCCTTCGATTGATCACCCACAATGGCGTAGGCGATTGACCCTGCGGGGCGGGCAGCAGTGACACTCGTACCGGCGGGAGCAGACCCGGCAGCCGATACTGTAGTGCCAGCGGGTGCACTCGCGGCGGCAGGGGCTTTCGTCGCTACCACTGCGGACGCAGCAGCGGGAGCCGTGGTCCCTGCGGGGGCCGCCGTCGCCGCTGCGGTGGGTGCAATGGTTGCTGCCGCGACAGACGCGGCGGCAGGAGCCGTCGTCGCAGCCGCTTTCGTGACAGTTGCGGAGATCGCCGTCGCTACGGGCGCGGTCGTCGCAACGACGTCAGACCCGCCACACGCGGCGAGCAATGCGGTGATTGCTGCGCCAACACTCCCGGCAGCAAACTGGCGACGTGTCAGAGAGTGCTGTGTCATGCGGTCGGTAAACATCGTTCCGTCTCCATATTCCTAAGACTGATGGCCTACCGCACCCATCATTGTCCACTTTGTGCAGTATCGAAGGTTTGTATAGAGAATGCAAGAGGGTAGCACAGTAAGGTTGCACCACACACGAAAGATGGTTACCTACACTATGGTATGGCAACGTATTTGCGAATTCCGACAACGGATGGTACGATTTGTACACCTCGGTAGGTGGTGTACGTTCAGGACGGGGGCGGAAACGTGCGGAAATGGCTCCGCGTCGGGATGCGGGTAAAACGATACCTGCTCCTCCTTGCATGTGGTATCAGCCTGACGAGTCTCGCCGTTGCGATGGCTCTTGCGACTCTCTATCGCAATGTGAATTTCCCCGGCTATAGCACAAATATCGTCCACACGATCACCCTGCAATTTATCCCTCATCCGTGGCGTGAGGTGCTGGTACTGGCAGTGGGTATAATCGTGCTGGGCTTGGGAGCAAGTTACCTCAGTCGCTCGATCCTCCTGCCGCTGCTCGAAGGACGAACCGAAAAACTGGTGGACATCGTCCATGGCTTCCACCGCCCTGCGAGTCGCGGTCCGAATATCGTCGCTATCGGTGGCGGCACGGGCTTGCCCAATGTGTTGCGCGGTCTCAAAGAGCGCACCGGCAATCTCACGGCAATCGTCACGATGGCAGACGATGGCGGCAGCACCGGGCGATTGCGCGAGGAGTTCGGCATCCTTCCCCCCGGTGACTTCCGCAACTGCATTGCCGCCCTCTCCGATGCGGAGCCGTTGATGCAGCAATTGTTTCAGTATCGCTTTGAGCGCGAGGGATCGGTGCTGGATGGGCATTCGTTCGGCAATCTTTTCATCACCGCGATGGTAGACGTGACCGGCGATTTCGAACAGGCAGTGCTGGAATCGAGCCGTATCCTTGCGGTGCGCGGGCGTGTTTTCCCTTCCACATTGGATAATATCCAGTTGCACGGCATTGCCGAGGATGGCACAGTCCTCGAGGGCGAATCTGCGATTGGCAAAGCACACGGTCGGCTCCGCAAAGTCTTCCTCCAGCCCGAAGACCCTACCGGCTATGCCCCGGCGGTGCGGGCGCTCTGGGAAGCCGATATGATCGTCTTCGGCCCCGGTTCGCTTTATACGAGCGTCATCCCGCCGCTCTTGGTCTCCGACATCAAGCAGGCGATCAAAAGCAACCCGCACGCGCTCAAAGTCTATATCTGCAATGTGGCGACGCAGCCGGGGGAGACAGACAATTTCAATGCGCTCGCGCATGTCCGTGTATTGCAGGAGCAGGTCGGCAAGCGCATGTTCGATTACGTGCTCGTCAATACGAACTTCGCCTCAGAAAACAAAATCAAACCCGAATGGCGTGTGGATGCGGTAAAGGCGGACGAGTTGCGAGCCGAAGCCCGTGCGCTCGGTGTCGAGATCATCAGTGCGGATGTCGTCAATCTCGACCGCCCCTTGCGACATGACCCCGACAAACTTGCCTCTGCCCTGATGCGCCTCTACGCGGAGCGCGGCGGCGTCCATGCCGAACCAGTCATAGTACCGGGTGCGGTGGATGCCGCCGCTGCCGCAGACTGACAGCACTATCCCTCGTGTTGGCATCGAATAGGTGCGCATTGCAGAAAAAAATCGGGTATGCTAGACACTCACGCAGCACGGTGCGTGTGGTGCGTCAATTTGTGGTGCATAGCATTGTGCATGACGGCAAACACAGGGGAATCCTGATAGGAGGACTGGACGATGGTCGTGAAGGTCGGTATCAACGGCTTCGGGCGGATCGGGCGTAATGTATTCAAGACGATCTACGGCGGGTACGAAGAAGAGTTGCAAGTTGTTGCCATCAACGACCTGATGGACCTCCAGACTGCTGCCCATCTGTATAAGTACGATTCCACGTACGGTCTCGCGGAAGAAGAAGTCGAAGTCGAGGATCGCAATCTCATCATTGACGGCAACCCGATCCATGTTTTCAGCGACCGTGATCCCGCGAATATCAAATGGAGCGATTTCGGCGTAGACATCGTGATCGAGTCCACCGGATTCTTCACGGATGCCACCAAAGCGAAGGCGCACATGAACAATGGCGTCAAGAAAGTCATTATCTCCGCCCCCGCAACCAACGAGGACATCACGCTCGTGCTCGGTGTGAACCACGAGAAGTATGATCCCTCGCAGCATCACATTATCTCGAACGGCTCTTGCACCACGAACTGCATCGCCCCTACCGCAAAAGTCCTTATGGACAGTTTCGGTATCGTCAAAGGTACAATGGTGACAGTGCATTCGTACACCGGCGATCAGATGCTGCTCGATGGCCCGCACAAGGACCTGCGCCGCGCCCGTGCAGCGGGGCAAAACATCATCCCGACCAGCACCGGGGCAGCCCGCGCCCTCTCCCTTGTCATCCCCGAACTGAAAGGCAAGTTGGACGGCTACGCGCTGCGCGTCCCCACCCCGACGGTCTCCCTGCTTGATCTCACCGTTGAGACCGAGAAGCAGGTAACGGTGGACGATGTAAACAAGGCGTTCCTCGAAGCATCCGAGGGCGATCTCGAAGGCATTTTGGGGTACAGTGACGAGCCTCTCGTCTCGATGGACTACAAGCAGGATGACCGCTCCGCGATCCTCGATAGTCTCTCCACCATCGCCATCGGCGGCAATATGGTGAAAGTCGTCGCATGGTACGACAACGAGTGGGGGTACTCCTGCCGCCTCGCCGACCTGACCAACATGATCGCCGAGCAGTTGTCCTAACCTGAGGACTGAGGCGTAAGGACTGGGAACTGAGGTCTGAGGAGTGAGCAGCATTTTATCGCTCAGTCCCCGGTCTTTGTTCATATATCGTACGCGGGCGGACAGGCGACCAATGCAGGGGCATGATACGCTCAGCCTTTCCCGAAAAGGGGGAACTTGATGGTGATGACCAAGCAGACGGTGCGTGACATTCCCGCCGCCGATCTCCGGGGCAAACGTGCGTTAGTGCGCGTGGATTTCAATGTGCCGATCAACGACGGCGTTGCGGGAGACCCGACACGCATCAACGCGGCATTGCCGACGATCCGGTTCCTGCGGGACGCGGGGGCGGTCGTTGTACTGATGTCGCACCTCGGTCGCCCGAAAGGGAAAGTGGACGCGAAGTATTCGCTCGCGCCCGTCGTGCCGGTGTTGGCGGCAAATCTCGGCGTGCCAGTGCAATTGCTGCCGGACTGCGTCGGGCAAGACGTCGAGCGGGCAGTTAGTGCGGCGAAACCGGGCGATGTGCTGCTGCTCGAAAATCTGCGCTTCCACTCCGAGGAAGAGACGAACGACGCCGGGTTCGCCGCGCAGCTCGCCCGTCTGGGCGATGTCTACATCAATGATGCGTTCGGCACTGCCCATCGTGCGCACGCCAGCACTGAGGGTGTCGCCCATATGCTGCCCGCCTATGCCGGGTTGCTGATGGAGCGGGAACTCGACGCGCTCGGCGGGCTGCTTGCGGGGGCGAAGCATCCGTTCGTGGTTGTGCTTGGCGGCGCGAAGATTTCCGACAAGATCGCCGTGATCGAAAACTTGCTCGACAAAGTGGACAATTTCTGTATCGGCGGTGGGATGGCGAACACCTTCCTGCTCGCGCAAAATTACGACATCGGTACATCGCTCGTGGAACGGGACGCGGTGACTACTGCCCGCGATGTGCTTGCTCGTACGAGCACGCGCCGCATCGGGCTGCATGTGCCGACTGACGCCGTCGTCTCGACACAGCCCGCGAAAGATTTCTTCGGCGATAACCCACCGGAGCCGCAAACCCGCGTCGTCATGAACGATGAGGTAGGGGCAGACGACGCGATCTACGATATTGGCCCGATGACTGCGTCCTACTACAGCAGCGTGGTCAAGGGTGCGAAGACCGTCTTGTGGAACGGTCCAATGGGCATATTCGAGATACCCGCGTTCGCGCAGGGGACTATTGCCGTCGCGCACGCAGTTGCCGAGGCATCCGGCAAAGGCACCGTGAGCGTCGTCGGCGGCGGCGATTCTGTCGCTGCCATCGAGCAAATCGGTGTCGCCGATCAGATCACCCATATCTCTACCGGCGGTGGCGCATCGCTAGAGTTTCTCGAAGGCAAGACATTGCCGGGAGTCGCAGCCCTCAAAGACAAGTGAAAGGGATGAGGACGACGGGCTACGGACGACATCTTTTTGTTCCGCACCGCCTGTCGTCCTAGCCCTTTCCCGACCACCGGGAGGAAACGATGGAACGCACACGCACCCCGATTATTGCGGGGAACTGGAAAATGTACAAAACGTACGATGGGGCGATGGACCTCATCGAGGCGATGATTGACGACCTTGAGACTGTCGAGGGTGCGGAAGTAGTGCTGTGTCCGCCCTTCGTGTGGCTGGTCGCGGTGGGGGATTGCCTCGAAGAGACCCCCGTATTGCTGGGCGCACAAGACTGCTACTGGGCAGACGAGGGCGCATTCACCGGGCAAGTATCTGCGGCGATGCTGAAAGATATTGTGCAATACTGCATCGTAGGTCATTCGGAACGACGAACACTGTTCGGGGAATTAGATGAATGGGTGAATAAAAAAGTACGCGCATTGCTCGTGCAGGGCATCCGCCCAATTATTTGCGTCGGTGAACGGCTGGAGCAACGAGAAGCGGGCGAGACCGATACCTTCGTCGCCGCGCAGGTCCGCGCCGCGCTCACAGACGTGCCTGTCGATGAGGCGGTGAATATCGTCATCGCGTATGAACCGATCTGGGCAATCGGGACGGGACGCGCCGCCACCGCCGCAGAAGCGAGCCGGATGTGCGGGCTAATCCGGCGCGAAGTCGCCAGTTTGTACGGCACGCAGACTGCCGAAGCGGTGCGGGTGCAATATGGCGGCAGCGTGAACGCCAAAAATATCGCCGAACTGATGGCACAGCCCGATATTGACGGTGCGCTTGTTGGCGGCGCGAGCCTGCGTGCAGACGAATTCGTCGCAATTGTGCGGTCAGCGGCGGAAGGCTAAGGAGAGAACAATACGAAAAGGGAGCGGCATTGTTGCCGCTCCCTTTTCGTGTGCCGTACGGTTGGGGAATTTATCCCTGTCCGAGGCGGCGCGGGATGAAGCTGGACGGCGCGGGCGCGACCACCGTGGGGGCAGGGACCGGGGCGGGTGCCGTCGTCGTCGTTGTCGTGTTCGACCCCGTGGTCGAGTTGCGGTCAGCCTGCGACGCGGTTGACGCCTGCAAGAAGGGGGTCACAATGGCGAGGACTTCGTCCGGCGTGCGACCCTTTGCAACTGTGTCCGGTGCGCTCGGCATACCGAGAGTAAAGCGCCACACTGCGGCATGTTCTGCCTCAATGTTGTGGATATTCACGGCTGCTTCGAGCAAGTCCTTGTTCTGGATGAAGCCTGCTGCGCCGAGATATGCCGACGCGCCAACATCTTCCACCGTCTGGATCGTGGTGAGCAGAGTGGTGCGATCCGAAATTTTGGGCAGGTTGTAGGATTCCTGCGCCGCAACTGGCTTGCCACCAAGCGATGCGATCGTCTGGGTCAAGGCGGTGACATGCGCTGCCTCATGCTGCCCGAAGGTAGCAAGGTACGATGCCTCGGTGCCGGTCAGGATGTTTAGACCGATGAGGGCTTTGTAGAGCGCGTTCTCGAAGTGTTCGAGGGTAAGCGCGTAATTGAGGACTTCAATATCGTTGTTGAACGTAACCATTGCTGTTTCGTTCTCCCTTCTTATGCCGCCACAGCGGTCATATGATTTAGCCGAGGATCGGACCTGCGGCGGCGAGCGTCTGGTCAGGAGTCAGGACTTTGTCGAGCGGACCCGGCACCGGCGCGACGCCGGAGAGCAACCGGATGATTGCGGCATGGCGGGCTTCCACCTGCACGATGCCACCAGCAACGGTGAGGATCGCCTTGCTCTGGATGAACCGCGCCGCGCCTGTGTAGGCACCAACGCCGACATCTTCGAGCGTGCGGAGGAATTCGAGCGTGCCCTGCTGCGCCGTGAAGGCGGGGAACTTGTAGCTCGCCTGCTCCGCAACGGGCTTGCCGCCTGCCTGCGAGATTGCGCCCGTCAGCAGTGCGACATGCTCTGCTTCCTGCCGACCATACGCCTGCACAGGACCGAGGGCTGCGCCAGTGATAACGCCGCTGGCAATGGCGTCCTTGTAGGCGCGTGCCTCAAGGTGCTCCAAGGTCAGGGCGAAGTTCAGGATGGCGAGGTCATCGGGGAGGTTCGCAGCCAGCGTTTCTGTCTCGGTGAGCACGAAGTTGCCCACGATAGACGCGGCAGCGGCTGCACCGATGGTCCCCTTGAGGAGCGTGCGGCGATTCATTGCCGTATGTACAAGGTTGAGAATCCGGTCTTCCACGATTCGTGTACTCCTTTCCTCTTGCGAGGTACTGCGATGATTATGACCGGGTACATTGCATACCCGCTATTTCCATCCCTACACAGATTACGCACTCACTCGTCGTCTGGATCACCAGTGATTCACCGCGAATCACTTCGTTCGCCCACTCTCCCCCTTTCGCAGCCCCAAGTATGGGTGGGCAAGGTAGCAGAAACAGCGCGTGAATGCCAAAACAAAGCGTTACCAACAAGAATCCATAGCAGGATACGTGCCATCATCGCGCCGCATCACTTTTCCCTTTTTGCCTATGTGTCCGATATAACAGATAACCGACATGTGCGCTTATGAGCGCGGACCGAGTGGAAGTATCGCACAGGTGCCGCCCAATTCTGTGATCGCACGATGAACGCAGGGCAACCGTGCGGTCATAGGGCGGTGTGTAAGGAGGTGGTGCGCTTTGTGTTATCCTTGCGACACAATGACAAATGGGGAAGACGGGGTGATCTAAGAAATGATCCATCACAGGTGCGTAATCGTAGGATAGGGTAGAGCGATGACGCTGAGGGATGAGACGGCTGACCTGCAATCGGATGCGGAAATCCTGCACCAGATCGTGCAGCGCGACCCGCGTGCGATGGAAGCACTCTACGATCGATACGGAGGCGTCGCTTTCGCCCTCGCGCTGCGAATCCTGCGGGAGCGTGGTGCGGCGGAAGATGTCGTGCAAGAGGCGTTCCTCAATGTGTGGCGGCAGGGCGCATCATACGATACGCGGCGGGGAACGGTGCGAACATGGTTGCTGACCGTGGTGCACCATCGTGCTATTGACCGTATCCGCAGTCAGAAAGCAAAAGTGCGTGACGACGTGGCGATTGACGACGCCCCGATGCTGACCGCGAAAGAAGATACGTGGAAATCCGTATCGGAGACGTTGGAACGCGAACAAATTCGCACCGCGCTCGATACGCTTCCCAAGGAGCAACGGCAGGTGGTGGAACTGGCGTACTTCGGGGGGCTTTCACACTCTGAGATCGCTGAACGAATGGGTATTCCGCTCGGTACGGTGAAGGGGCGCATGCGCCTTGCACTAGATAAACTGCGAGACGCCTTGCGCGTCCCGGAAGGACAACGGACGGGAATGGAGCATGCGGGATGACCGACACAGTGCACGATAATCACGATCCCCATTCGCTCCTCGGCGCATATGCGCTGTACGCACTCCCGGTAGACGAGGTGGCAGAGGTGGATGCATATCTTGCAGCCTACCCGGACGTGGTCGGGGAACTCGCCACATTGGAGGAAGCGGTGACGATGCTGCCCTACAGCGTGGAGGCGGCTGCGCCTGCGCCGCAATTGCGGACGCGGATTTTGGCGCAGGTCTATGCCGATCTTGATCCGGCAGTTGTCGCACCGGCAAGCCGTACTGCGCCCGTATCGCTCGATGCAGAGCGTGCCTATCGCCGCCCGTCAGCATTTGGGCGGATGTGGGGCGCGGTTGCGGCAGCATTGCTGCTGTGCTCGGTCGGTCTGGGCGGGTGGGCAACGACGCTGCGCGGCGACCTTAACCAACGTAACGCGGTGATTGCCACACAGCAGCAAATACTCGCCGCTGGCAATGCCTCGAAGCCTGTGTTCGCAGCGGCTCCGGGGGGCGGCGCAAAGGGCGAAGTGGTGTTGCTTTCCAGCAGAGAGCGTGCCGTCTTGACGATTTCCGGGCTGCCGTCACTGGCGGCGGGCAAGACGTACGAGGTCTGGTTTATTGCGGGAAATACGCCGGTGGGGGCGGGGCTTTTCTCCCCGAATATGGACGGCACATGGAGCGGGCTCGTACATGGAGATGTCACCAACGCGCAGGCAATTGCCATCAGCATAGAGCCGACGGGCGGCAGCAAAACTCCGACGGGTGACATCGTCGCACAGGGGACACTGTAGCGAAACGCACGGCAGAATGCCGTATTGCCCCCATACCGCATCTGCGGTATGGGGGCTTTTGGCGTGCAGTTGGCGTGCAGTTAGCGTACACTCGCGGGGTGCGACACGGAACAAGAACCGCAAGAACCGGGGGAACAGGATGGATTTTACCTTCTCGGCGCGACACGAGGAAATCAAAGAGACTGCGCGCCGGATTACGACCGATCTCATCGCAGGGCGGGCGGCAGAGATAGATGCGACGGGTGAATACCCGCACGATATTTTCGATGCATTCACACAGGCAGGGCTGTTTCGCCTCGCTACCGACCCACAGTACGGCGGCACGGGCGATGGGACCCTTGGCTTGTCGCTGGCGATAGAGGAAGTGGCGCGGGCGTGCTGCTCATCTGGTTTGCTCCTGCTCATGTCACGCCTCGCGACCGTGCATATCGCCATCGCGGGGACGGAGGCGCAGAAGCAGCGCTATCTCACGGGCGTCGCCAATGGCGAGATCAAGGGTGCATTTGCGCTGACAGAGCCGGAAGTTGGCTCCGATTCGGGCGCGATCCGTA
>JBBRMX010000129.1:0-9875 GCA_038230615.1 Thermomicrobiales bacterium
GTGCACTCGTGCTTCCTGCGGGACAACCGGGGCAATCGCTGGAACTCTTTACGCCTGTGGGTGACGGTGCGGCGGCGCGGTGGCTCGATAAGCGGGGCGAAGGGCTGCACCATGTCGCATTCGCAGTGGTAGATATTGCGGCAGAACTGATGCGGTTGCGGGCGGCGGGTGTACGATTGGTGGACAACGCCCCGCGCCCCGGTCTGCATGGCTGGCCTGTCGCCTTCCTTCATCCCGAAGGAGGGGCGGGGGTATTGATCGAACTCGTCCAACCGCCAAAGGAACCGACACGATGACCGACTCCCCCGCGAAGCCCTCGAAGCAATCGCCGCCGATAGTGACCGATAGCGGCATCCCGGTTTTGCCGTATTACGACGCGCCGGAGTTTCCCACGTACCCGCCGCCACCGGGGACGTACCCCTACACACGGGGGATTTACCCGGAGATGTACCGCGCCCGCCGCTGGACGATGCGCCAGTATGCCGGTTTTGCGAGCGCGACGGCGACGAATACCCGCTTCCACGCGCTTTTGGCGAAGGGGCAGACGGGGTTATCGGTCGCGTTTGATCTGCCGACACAACTGGGGTACGACGCGGACGACCCGCTGGCGGCGGGAGAGGTGGGCAAGGTCGGTGTTTCGATCAGCACGCTGGACGATATGCGCCTGCTGTTTGCGGGGCTACCGCTGGACAGCGTGACGACGAGTATGACGATCAATGCGCCCGCTGCGGTGTTATTGCTGATGTACCGGCTGGTGGCGGACGAGCAGGGTATCCCCGCCGCAACGCTCGGCGGCACGATCCAGAACGATATTCTGAAGGAATATCAGGCGCGGGGGACGTATATCTTCCCGCCGCGTCCTTCGATGCGGCTCATTACGGACACATTCCGGTACTGTGCGACGCAAATGCCGCAATGGAACCCGATCAGCATCAGTGGGTATCATCTGCGGGAGGCGGGGTGTTCGGCGGCGCAGGAAGTCGCGTTTACGCTCTCGAACGCCATCGCGTATGTCGAGGCGGGGCTTGCCGCGGGGCTGGCAGTGGACGAGTTCGCGCCACGCCTGTCGTTCTTTTTCGGGGCGCACAACGATTTGTTCGAGGAGGTAGCGAAGTTCCGCGCTGCCCGCCGCATCTGGGCGACGATCATGCGCGAGCAATTCGGCGCGAAGAACGAGAAATCGCTGCTGTTGCGGTTTCATACGCAGACGTGTGGCTGCACGCTGACGGCGCAGCAGCCATACAACAATGTCGTGCGGGTTGCGCTGCAAGCACTGGCGGCGGTACTTGGCGGGACGCAAAGTTTGCATACGAACTCGTTCGATGAGGCGTTGGGTTTGCCGACCGAGCAAAGTGCGACGCTTGGCTTGCGAACGCAGCAAATTATCGCGGAGGAGAGCGGCGTGACGGCGACGACCGACCCACTCGGCGGCTCGTTTTTTGTGGAGAGCCTGACCGATGCGCTGGAGGCGGAGGCGCGGCGATGGATGGAACTGGTCGCCAAGCGCGGCGGGGCGGTGGCAGCGACGGAGAGCGGGTTTATCGCAGGGGCGGTGGCGGAACATGCGTACCGGCAGGAGATGCTGGTAGAGCGCGGCGAACGCACGGTGGTCGGGGTGAACAGGTATGTGGAGGACGAGGCGGTGCCGCCGCCGGTGCAGCGTTCCGACCCTGCCGCCGAGCGCGACCAGATTGCGCGGCTCGTGCGGCATCGCGCCGAGCGGAACACGATTGCCTGCGATACTGCGCTCGGTGTGTTGCGGACGGTTGCGGCGACCGAGGGCGACCTCGTGAGCACGATGCGGGCGGCGTTGCTCGTCGGTGCGACGTTGGGCGAGATTTGCGGCGCGTTGCGAGCGGTATGGGGGACCTATCACGCTGCCCGCCCGGTGTGAATGTGTGTTCCGGGCGGCTGATGCCGTGCTATGCTGTCGGGCATCACGACGAGGGCGACGAGAGCCGAGAGCCGAGAACCGGGAGAGGCGAGCGCATGACACTGGAATCTATTGCGGAGGAATACCATACACCGCAGGACGCGGTGGCGATGGTCGCGCCGATTGTGGGGCGGATCGAGCGGCGGGACCGCGACGGCGCGGAAATCCTCATCGCACGGATGGCGTTGCGCTGCGCTGATCTGGTTGAGGCGGGAGCAATGGGCGCGGCGACCGCAGACGGCGCGTTCACACTGCTCGATGTCTGGCTGTCCGAGGAGATGCGGCGCAGCGATGTGGGCATTGATGAGCGGGTGTGGGAACTGACGACCGAGAGCAACCTGTTCCACGGGCAGGGGGTCATCTTCAAGCCCGACCTCTCGTATTTGCGGCAGGTAGCGATGGCGATGCTCCACGATCACGGGCAGCCCCCGACGTACGACACCGACGCCGACAATCTGACCGACCTGCAAATGTACCGTGAGCAGCGTGATGGATGACGCGCAGGCGCAACATCCCCACGATGCCCGCCTCGACCGCCTCCACGCCGAGCGCGCCGCCGCCGAGCAGATGACGCAGCAGAAGCAGCACGCACGCGGTAAGCGGACGGCGTGGGAGCGTGCGGTTGCGCTGTGCGACCCCGGCACATTCGTCGAACTCGATCCGTTCGCGGTGCATCGGGCGCAGCATTTCGGGATGGCAGCGCAGCACCCGCTCGGTGATGGGGTGGTGACGGGGCATGGGTTGCTCGACGACCGCCCGGTATGCCTCTTTTCGCAGGATTTCACCGTCTATGGCGGTTCATTGGGTGAGGTCTTCGCAGAGAAGGTCGTCAAGGTGATGGATCACGCGATGGCGGCGGGGGTGCCGATCATCGGCATCAACGATTCGGCGGGAGCGCGGATTCAGGAGGGCATCGAGGGGCTGGAAGGATATGGGCAGATTTTCCGGCGTAATGTGCTTTGCTCCGGCATCGTGCCGCAGGTGTCGGTGATCGCGGGGCCGTGCGCGGGTGGGGCGGTCTATTCTCCCGCCATGACCGATCTCGTCGTGATGGTCGAGGGGATCGGGCAAATGTACATCACCGGCCCGGAGGTCATCAAGGCGGTGACGGGTGAGGATGTGACGCACGAAGCCCTCGGCGGGGCGCATGTCTCGGCGGGGCGGAGCGGCGTGGCGCATCTTGTGGCGGTGGACGAAGATCATGCGATTGATCTTGTGCGGGCGTGGCTCTCGTATCTGCCTGCGAATAACCGCGAGCAACCGCCCCATGTCCCCACCGACGACGACCCGCGCCGCGCCGATGCAGAACTGGACCGCCTCGTGCCGGAACAGCGGACAAAACCCTACGATGTGCGCGAGATTGTGTGTCGCGTCGTGGACACCGGCAGCCTGTTCGAGTTGCAAAACGAGTTCGCGCCGAACATCTTTACCGCGTTTGCGCGGCTGGACGGACACCCGGTCGGTGTCGTGGCGAACCAGCCGCTGCACCTAGCGGGGACGCTGGACATTGCCGCATCGGAGAAGGCGGCGCGGTTTGTGCGGCTGTGCGATGCGTTCAATCTGCCGCTCGTGACCTTCGAGGATGTCCCCGGTTTTCTTCCCGGCACGGCGCAGGAGTACGGCGGCATCATCCGGCACGGCGCGAAACTGCTCTACGCCTACTGCGAGGCGACGGTGCCGAAACTGACCGTCATCACACGCAAAGCCTATGGCGGTGCGTACGTGGTGATGTGCTCGAAGTCTGTCGGGGCGGATTTGAATCTAGCGTGGCCGACCGCGGAAGTTGCGGTGATGGGGCCGGAGGCAGCGGTCGCGGTCGTTGGGCGGCGCGAGATTGCGGCGGCGGATGACCCGGCGGCAAAACGCGCCGAACTCGTCGCGGACTACGAGGAGCGGTTCAGCAACCCGTTTGCCGCCGCCGCACGCGGCTACGTGGACGATGTCATCCGCCCGCGTGACACCCGCACCCGCCTGATCCAGACGCTCGCATTGTTGCGGCACAAAGACCGCCCGCGCCCCGACCGGCGGCACGGCAACATTCCGCTCTGATCGGTACGCAGTGAGCACGAGCGCATGGCGCATTTTGTGGGGGTTTGCAGACGCGATGCCGAGAGAAATCGTCACACACCACACCGCAGCCGTGAATGAGACGATGCTGCATTACATCGTGGCGGGTAACCCGTCTGCGCCGCCACTCGTGCTGCTCCACGGATTCCCGGAGAGTTGGCTGATGTGGTTCCATATCCTGCCCGTGCTTGCCGCGAAGTATCGCGTGGTTGCGCCCGATCTGCGCGGGTATGGGGACTCCGCGAAACCGGCGGGGGAAGCGGGCTACGATAAGGGGACGATGGCGGCAGACATTCACGCGCTCGTACAGTCGCTCGGTATCACGCGGTTCGTGCTGGTCGGGCATGACCGGGGCGGGCGGGTGGCGCGGCGATACGCGCTCGATTATCCCGGCGATCTTGCAGGGATCGCGCTGCTCGATATTCTGCCCGTCGAGTATGTCTATGACCGGCTCTCTGCTGCTGAGGTCGCCGCGAAATACTGGCACTGGATATTTCAACTCGTGCCGGAGTTGCCGGAGGAGTTGATTGCGGGACACGAGGAAGCATATCTCTCGCGGTTCTTCGCGCGCACGCCGGGATTGCTCGACCAACTGCGCGACGACGGGACATGGAGCGAATACCTGCGATGCTTCACGCAACCGGGCGCAGTCGCCGCCGGATTGAACGATTATCGTGCGACGTACGTGGTGGATGTGCCGCGCTATCGCGCCGAACGTGTGGCAGGTGTGACGATAACTACGCCACTGCTGTTGCTCTGGGGCGCACGGGGCAATCTCGCCGGTCGTGCGGTACTGGACATCTGGGGCGAAGTGGCGACGGAGATTCGCGGCGGGTATGAGATCGCCGATTGCGGGCATTACCTGCCGGAGGAGCAGCCGGACGCGGTGCTACATCATCTGTTGCCGTTCATCGCGTCGTGCAACGGGGAGGCGGAGAGCATATGACGACTGTGCTGATCGCCAACCGGGGCGAGATCGCGTGCCGGATCGTCCAGGCGTGCCGCGTAGTGGGACTGGAATCGGTCGCGGTGTATGCGGCGGGGGAACATGACAGCCTGCACGCGACGCTGGCGGACCGTGCCTTTCGCATCCCGTCCGATGCGCCTGTGCCATACCTCGATATTGCCGCGATTATCGCCGTGGCGCGGCGGGCGGGCGCAACGCTGCTGCATCCGGGGTACGGATTTCTGGCGGAGAATGCGGGGCTTGCCGAAGCGTGCGCGGCGGCGGGCATCGTGTTCGTCGGACCGTCCGCCGAGGTGATCCGGGCGATGGGGGACAAGATCGCGGCGCGGCGTATCGCGGTGGAGGCGGGCGTGCCGGTGGTGCCGGGGACGCCGGACGCCGTGACCGAGGTCGCGGACGCCCTCGCGTGGGCAGAGGCGCACGGCTATCCGGTAGCAGTGAAGGCGGCGGGCGGTGGCGGCGGTCGCGGCTTCCGCGTCGTGACGGCCCCCGATGAAATGGCGGCTGCCCTCGAAGGGGCGGCGCGAGAGGGAGCGCGGGGTTTCGGCAATGCCGCCGTGTATCTCGAACGGTACTTCGATGCCCCACGCCATCTGGAAGTGCAGATTCTCGCGGACGCGCACGGCACCGTGCTCCATCTGGGTGAGCGCGACTGCACGGTGCAGCGGCGGCACCAGAAATTGATCGAGGAAGCCCCCGCGCCGCACCTTTCCGCCGTGATGCGCCGCACGATCACCGAGGCGGCGGTGCAGCTTGCGCGTGCGGTTGGCTACGTCTCGGCGGGGACGGTAGAGTTTATCGCGCAGGGCGACGATGTAGCATTTCTGGAGATGAACACCCGTGTACAGGTCGAGCATCCTGTGACTGAGTTCGTGACGGGCGTAGACATCGTGCAGTGGCAACTACGTATCGCGCTCGGTGCGCGATTGACCATGCAGCAGGATGCTATCGTACTGCGTGGTCACGCGATCGAGTGCCGCATCCTTGCGGAGGACCCTGCACGCGGGTTTCAACCCCTACCCGGTTTGCTCACGCGTTATACAGAACCGGCGGGCGACGGGGTGCGGGTGGACGGCGGCTACCGTGCGGGCGATGCTATCCCGACGAACTACGATTCGCTCGTCGCCAAACTCATCGCGTACGGTGCCACGCGGGCGGACGCTATCGCCGGGATGCAGCGTGCGCTTGCGATGTATGAGGTCGCGGGGGTGCCGACGACGATTCCGTTCCATTGCGCCGCCCTCGCACACCCGACATTCGCGGCGGGCGAGGCGACGACGCGCTTTGTCGAGGAATCCGGCGTGCTTGACCGCCTTTCGGCGCAACCCGATCCCGTCGCCGCGCCGCCTGCGGATATAGGGCGGCTCGTCACGATGGAAGTAGACGGCGAACGGCGTATTGCCCGCATCTTCGGTGATATTGCCGCCGCATCTCCGGTAGTATCGCACACGCCACGCCGCCCGCCGCCGCGCCTCGACCGCGTGCAGAATGGGGGCGATGCGGCGGGCGGCGCGATTGTCAGCCCGTTGCAGGGTGTGATTGTGCGTGTCGCAGTGGCAGCGGGCGCAGCGGTGGTAGCAGGGGCAGTGCTCGTCGTTGTTGAGGCGATGAAGATGGAGAACGAAATTCGCGCCCCGCACGATGGCGTTATCGCCGCCGTCCATGTGCACGCGGGCGCGGGCGTGCAGGTCGGCGCACCACTGGTGACATTCGCAGGTTAGCATTTTCTCGTTTATCCAAGCAAATCCCCTGTCATGTGCCAGCAATCGTGTTGCCTCCTTGACATGCGATATTCATTCGATATACTTCTATATAGATGATCGTCGAAAGAAGGGATATAATGGGAGAAGAAGAACAACAGGCTGCGCTCCAGTTTTTTCGTGCGCTGGCGGACGAGAGCAGGCTGAAGATCGTCGGGGTGCTGGCGCACGGCGAACGGAGCGTGGATGGTCTCGCGGACGCACTCGGCTTGAAAGCCCCGACGATTTCGCACCACTTGGCGAAGTTGCGAAAGGCGGGGTTGGTGGCGATGCGGGCGGATGGCACGACGCACTTCTATCGCCTGAACAGCGACGCGCTGCGGCAGATGAGCCGCGACATCCTCGCGCAGGAGCGGATCGCCTCGCTCGCGGACGACGAAGCGGGGGATGCGTGGGAGCGGATGGTGCTGCGGCAATCGTTTGAGGGAGAGCGGCTGAAGCAGATTTCCGCAAACCGCAAGAAACGCGAGGTAGTACTCAACTGGCTGGCAGGGCAATTCGCTCCCGGCACGCGCTACACCGAGCGCGAGGTAAATGCGATTATCCAGCGGCATCACGAGGATGCGTCTACCCTGCGCCGCGAACTGATTGACGGCGGCTGGATGAACCGCGAAGGCGGTGGCGGCACCTACTGGCGCACCGAGGGAGACCGCAAACCGCAGGATGCAGCGGATCACGCCCCCACGGTCGGTGAGGCAGGCGTGCAGTGGCGCATTCGCAACCGCGTTGGCCGCAACGAGGTTCCGCATCGTGGCGACAATTCGTGAGCGAGCAATGGGGGGCATCCTACGGGGAGGGGACGGATTGATGCACGACAAATCACGTCGCAAAGAGTTGCGCGATCACTATCGCCAAGCCCGACCTGACGCAGGCGTTTACTACATCCGCAACAACGAGAACAACAAACTGTTGCTTGGCTCCACGCCCAATCTGGCGAATATCCGCAGCAAGATGGAGTTCGCATACTCAACAAAGATGTCGGGGGTGCTGGATTTGCGGCTGCGAACGGATATTCGCGCCTTCGGCATCGCGGCGTTTTCGCTGGAGATTCTCGAAGTACTGGCAGTTTCGCCCGACATGACGGCAGAGGAGATCAAACAGGACCTCGCGACGCTGGAAGAACTCTGGCGTGAGAAGTTCGATCCCGCGCTGCGGTACTGATAGTGGTGCGGTTCGTGTCTCGCATGGGCTGCGATTTGGCGTCTGTGGCGGGTTGACGGGTACAATAGACCGCGATAACCGTATACAACGACGGAAGGGAGCGCGGGATGCCGAAGGATGTCGGGTTTGTGACGATGGGCAACGCGGCGGAGATGGGCGAAGTGCCGGAAGTCGGCATCGGGATGCTCGGCTACGCATTCATGGGCAAGGCGCACACAAACGGGTTCAAGCAACTGCCGTATATCTTTTGGCCGCCGCCCGCGCTGCCGAAACTCGTCACCATCGCGGGGCGCAATGCGGAAGCCGTCGGGCAAGCGGCGCGGCGATACGGGTTCGCCAACGCTGCTACCGACTGGCGCGACATCGTGAACGACCCCGCTATTCAGTTGTTCGATAACTGCGGGCCGAACAATCTGCATGTGGAGCCGACGATTGCCGCTGCGGAGGCGGGCAAGCATGTCATGTGCGAGAAGCCGCTCGGACGCACCGCCGCCGAAGCGAAGCAGATGCTGGATGCGGTGGAGAAGGCGGGGGTGAAACACCTCTGTGCGTTCAACTACCGCTTCGCACCCGCTGTCCTCCATGCCCGCAATCTCATCCAGTCCGGTGCGCTGGGGCGCATCTACCATTTCCGTGCGCGTTACTTGCAGGAATGGATTCTCGACCCCAGTTTCCCTATTGTGTGGCGGTTGCAGAAGGATGTTGCGGGGAGCGGCGTGCTTGGCGACCTCGGCGCACACATTATTGACCTCGCCCGCTTCCTTGTGGGGGAAATTGATGCGGTCTCTGCGATGACGCGCACCTTCATTCCCGAACGCGCCGACGCGCACGGCGAGATGCAGACAGTGGATGTGGACGATGCATTCGCCGCCGTGGTGGAGTTTGCCAACGGCGCACTCGGCACGCTGGAAGCCTCCCGCTTCGCCTTGGGACGTAAAAACCACAATGTCTTCGAGATCAACGGCGAAAAAGGAAGCATCGTTTTCAATCTCGAACGCCTGAACGAACTGGAAGTGTGCCTGCCGGGGCAACAGCCCGCAGACTCGACGGGCTTCACCACGGTGCTGGTGAGCGAAGCATCGCATCCGTACTGGAAATACTGGTGGCCGCAGGGGCACATGATCGGGTGGGAAAACCTGTTCGTGCACGAATGCGCCCAGATGCTCGCGGCGGTCGTCGGGGTGGACGAAGTCGCACCCGTGGGGGCAACCTTCGCGGACGGCTACAAAGCAGCGGTCGTGTGCGACGCGATTCTGGCTTCGGCAGGGCAGGGCGGGCGCGTGCCGACCGCGCAATGCGAGGTGTAACGAGACGCCATATTGGAGGTTGGAGCGGGCAATGCGCCCGCTCTTTTATTATGTCTAGTTGAAAAGAACATCTGTTCCTTGCATTCTGTCAAGTGTACGTGCAGAATGACCGTACGTACCTTCGCCACGGTATGTGTCCGTACATCGTGGCATTTGTGGACAGTTCCCTGTACGGATGGGGAAAAAACGTGGGTAATGTGCGTAAATCTGTCCGTACAATGCGGAACGCAAAATATCCGCATAACACATGTGAGGATGATGATGAGTGAGATGCCGCCCGATCTGCAACCGGAGACCGAGAACGCCGCAGGGCATGTTCCGGTGCTGCGTGCGGAAGTCGTGTCGCTTCTCGTGCTTGTGCCGGGGATGCGGGTGATTGACGGCACCTTCGGGGGCGGAGGCTATACCCGCGCATTTCTCGATGCGACCGAACCGAACGGGCAGGTTCTCGCGCTCGATGCCGACCCCGCTGCGGTCGCACGCGGGCAAGTGATTGTCGCGGAATATGGTGCGCGGGTCGTTGTGCGCGAGGCGAATTTCGCCACGATGGCGACCGTGGCGGCGTCAATTGGCTGGCAACCCGGTACGGTGGACGCCATCGCGCTCGATCTCGGCCTTTCGTCGTTCCAACTGGCGGAGGCGGGGCGGGGTTTCTCGTTCGCCAACGACGGCCCGCTCGA
>JBBRMX010000130.1:0-9861 GCA_038230615.1 Thermomicrobiales bacterium
CAAAGTCCAGCCGGTCATAGACGAGGTACGGCATCGCCTTTCGCACATCGTATTCCACACCCGCACCGCGCAGCAGCGGACCCGTCAGGCTATCCGAGAGCGCATCCTCGCGGGAGATGTAGCCGACGCCCTTCGTGCGACCGATCCAGATCGGGTTCGCATTAAGTAGTTTCTCGTACTCGGAGATGCGGGTTGGCATGACGCGCAAGAACTCACGGGTCATCTCCCAGAAGGCATCCGGAATTGGTCGCTGGAACCCGCCAACTTCCATGATATTCGTCGTCAGGCGTGCGCCGCAGTAATTCTCGAACAGATCGAGGATCATCTCGCGTTCGCGGAAGGTGTAGAGGGACATAGAGAGCGCACCGATGTCCATCGCGTGCGTACCGATCCCCACGAGATGCGAGGCGATGCGTGTCAATTCCGCGAGGACGACACGGAAATACTGTGCCCGCTCCGGGATGCGATCCGTGATGCCGAGCAGTTTCTCGACCGCCATGATGTAACCGAGGTTGTTCGACGGCGCGGAGATGTAATCGGTGCGGTCTGTCCAGGGCGTAAACTGCACGTAGCGGGCGTGTTCGCCGAGCTTTTCGGTGCCGCGATGCAGGTAGCCAATCACGAGATCGCAGTCCTTGATGACTTCGCCGTCCAGTTGAATGACGACACGAAGCACACCGTGCGTGGACGGATGTTGCGGGCCGAGGTTGAGTACCATCTCGCGGTCGCCGGATTCGAGAATACGGTCGGTCTCGATGCTCGACTCATCGAAATCTGGCACGGCAGGTACCGGGCGGGTCTGGGGAATCATTGTGTCTGCCATCGTGTCGCCTCGTTCCTCAGTACAACGTAACAAGTCGGGAGTAACAAGGTGCGTGAGGGACGCGGGTCCATCTCATACCGATGCCTTGCTACGGGTTGCTCAGTGATATTCGCCCCACTGCTTGTGACCGCGCAACGGGTAATCTTTGCGGAGCGGATACCCCTCACCCCAATCTTCAGGCAGAAGAATGCGGCGGAGATCGGGATGCCCCGCAAAATTGATGCCGAACATGTCGTAGCACTCGCGCTCCAGCCAGTTACCTGATTCCCACAAGTCCGCAGAGGTCGGGATGCTGTCGCCGCGTTCCATTGCATTGACGCCGCTCTTGACGCGCAAACGGAGGCGGTTCGCCGTGGAGTACAACTGATAGACGACATCGAAGCGCGGCACACGTACGCGCCAGTCCACTGCCGTCATATCAATCAACATGTCGTAGACGAAGCGGGGATCGTCGCGCAGGAAGGCGAGGGTGTCGTGGACAGTCTCCTTCGTCATCCGCAGGGTCGTTTCATCGCGGAACTGTACGACTTCTACAAGACCGTCACCGAATTGCTCACGCACTGCATCTACGACGGGGCGTGCGCGGTCGTTCACGTCGGGTGCGGTCTGCGTCTCTTGCGCCATCGCTGTCTGCTCCCTCGTGTCTATCGCCCGCCCGCCGCAACGACGGGAGAGGCGGCTTCCGCGCCCACGGATGTGCGGCGGGTGCGTGGTCGTTTCGCCAATGTCTCATTCTTAATGATCTTGTTTTGCAAAGTCAGGATACCGTACGCCAGTGCTTCCGGCGTCGGAGGGCAACCGGGAATATAAACATCCACCGGCACGACTGCATCCACACCCTGCACGACGGAGTAGGTATCAAAGGGGCCGCCGACATTGGCGCAACTGCCCATTGAGATGACCCACTTCGGCTCGGGCATCTGGTCGTAGAGGGTACGGAGGATCGGCGCCATCTTTTTCGTGACTGTCCCCGCAACGATCATCAGATCGGACTGGCGCGGGCTGGCGCGAAAGAGCATCCCGAACCGCTCCGCGACATCCCAGCGGGGCATGGACGCCGAAATCATTTCGATAGCGCAGCACGCCAAACCGAACGAGAGTGGCCAGATGGACGACCGCCGCGCCCAGTTCACGAGGAAATCGAGGCTGGTAATGATGACATTTTTGTCGAAACGATCTTCTAGGCCCATTCGAGAGCCCCCTTTCGCCATGCATAGAAGAAGCCGAGGAGAAGCAACGCGATGAAGATCAACATTTCTACGAACCCGAACAACCCGAGAGCGTCGAAGATCACCGCCCACGGATAGATGAAAATTGCCTCGATATCGAAGACGACAAAAAGCATCGCCACCACGTAATACCGTGGAGTGATGCGGTTGGCGGGGCTGGCAATACCCGGTACGCCACTCTCGAATGGGGAAAGTTTGATCGGGTTCGGTCGCTGCGGACGTAGTAGCTCACCTAGGCTGATGATGCCCAAGCCAAGGGCGGTTCCAACCGTGAAAGCAATTGCGACAAACAGCCAGTTGCCAAGCATCGCGCGATGTACCTCCTCGTACGTGACGCAGCAGCACCGCGCCATTGCGGTTCTCTGCCCATGTCAGTGCGCGGCGCGTACGTAGGGGGCGTGCCGCGCGGATTGTGCGCCCTTGCACAACATCCGTAGTGTACCCCTTTCGCCAGACCGCTACAAGGGCAGACGAGCGGGTTCATTGGGGAAGGAGCACCACCGCAGGTACCGCGCCGGAAACGCGAACGGGGGAATGCGCTTGCGGCACGGTGAACGTAAATGTGCTTCCTGCACCGTAGGTACTGCGAAAGCTGATCTCGCCGCCGTTCAGTTCCACGAGTTGCTTCGTGAGTGCCAGACCGAGACCGGTTCCCTCGTATTTGCGGGCGAACGACGAATCTACCTGCCGGAACTTCTGGAAGATAATGTGGTGATCCTCCGGTTTGATCCCGATGCCGGTATCGCACACATCTACTTGCACGAACGGACTGTTTGTCGTGGAAACATCGAATGCACACCGCACCGTGATCGTGCCGTGGTCGGGCGTAAACTTGATCGCATTCGAGAGTAAGTTGAGCAATATTTGCCGGACACGCTGGCGGTCGGCAGATACCCACGCGGGCGATTCCGGCGCATCTAGTGTGAGATGCTGATGGCGGGTCGCGGTCAATGAGGCAACAAGCCGCCCCGCTTCCACGATCTCGCCGCGCATATCGAAGGTCTCGCGCTTTATCTCCATCTTCCCCGCCTCAATTTTAGAGATGTCGAGGATGTCGTTGATGAGCGAGAGCAGATGCCGCCCGCTATTAAGGATGTCGTTCAGGCACGCATTGATCGCTTCGGGATCATTGACGATGCCGTCCGCGAGTAACTCCGAAAAGCCGATCACAGCGTTGAGCGGTGTGCGCAGTTCGTGGCTCATCGTCGCGAGAAACTCGCTCTTGAGTTCGTTCGCCCGCGCCAGTTCAGTGTTGAGCCTGTCCATCTCCTGCGCGTGCTCGCGCACCTCACGGTACAGTTGGGCGTTGCGGATCGAGATTGCCGCCTGCGCCGCAATCGTTTGTACGACAGATAATTGTTGTGTCGTAAACGCGCCCGGTTCGGGAGAACTGAGGGTGAATGCGCCGATGATGCGGTCGCCGACCGCAAGCGGCACACCGATCAAGGAAGCCGAGATACGGGAGCGCAGTACGAGACCTTCTGCCGCAACGAATGCCTCTACCTCTGCACGCGACGAGAACGCGATCAATCTTCCGTGATGTATCAACCATACACCGAGCGAACTGGCAGGGATCATCGGCGGTGGGTTGCTGACCCGCACATTGTCCGTTTTCGCTACTTTCATAACGACGGAATCAGTTTTCTCGTCGCAAAGCGAAATATACAAATCCGGCGCATTGACGACGCGATCAAGCTCTGCTGCGACAAACTCTACCGCTGCTTCGGGATCGAGGATCGCTGCAAGGCGCGTGCCGGTCTTCGTCACCGCATCGAGATCGCGGTTTGTGCTCGCCAATTCCGCGATCCGTCCGTACGCTTCCGCATTCAGGCGCACATTTTCGAGCGCGGCACCGACATTGTTTGCCAGCGTCACAATCAAGCGAAGATCGTCGTCCGTCAGTGCACCCGCTGTATCTTCCTCAAGCAGCAATGTGCCGATGACACGCCCTTGCGCGATGATCGGCGCAACCGCCTCGCAGGTTATCTGCTGCTCCGCCTGTATAAAATCAGGATCGTCGTTGCCATCGGAGACGAGAATCGGCTTTTGCTCCAACACACATCGCCCGGTGACGGTCGTCAGGACGGGGATCGGGTCAATGACGGTTTCGTAGCCGTGCTGTACGACCAGATGCAGGTTGTAGGGGTCGTTCGGGCGGATGAGATAGATCGAGACATACGTATAGCCGAAAGTCTCCGCGAGACGCGACACCACGACATCACACACATCGTATTCTTCGGTCGCACCCGTAAGTGCGATGGCGATCCGGCGCAATTCCTCTAGCCGTTGTTCCTGTGCATTGAGTTCGGAAACCATCGTGTTGAATGCGCTGCTCAGCTGTGCGATTTCGTCTCTGCCCCGCACAGGGAGTACGACATCGCGCTTGCCACGCCCCAGTGCGAATGCAGCATCACTGATGCGCTGTACACCTTGAACGACATCGCGCATAAGCCAGAAGCCGATAGCGATGATGATGAGGACGCGCACGATGCGTGCCCTGAGCAAGAAATTATTCGTTTGATTGATGTCGTTGCGCTGCTGCACGCGAATTTGCTTGGTGCGAGCATTCACGAGGTCTTCAAAGGTACCGAGCGCGATAGATGCCGCCAAGCCCTTTCCGCGTGTTTTGGCGTCCGCACGCGGGCCTGCACGAAGCGGATCCGGCCCTTGGATGTCTTGCCGAAATCCCGCAAGTGCGTCCTGATAGGCGAGGTAATAGAGCGCAAGGCTGCGGTCGTACTCCTGCAATTGCTGGCGCATCGCATCGTCGAGCACGATGTCTGTCTCGATTTTTGTCCGCAGAACCCGAATCGTCTCCCACGACTGGTCCGCGCTATCGGTAAGCAAGTCGAGCGATTCAATCTGTTTGTCGCGCACCCAGAGAGTCTGCACACGGGCAATGACCCGAATTACTTCCTCACGCAATCGTGCGGTGTCATCCGACACCACTTCGTACTGTGTTTGGAGCAGCAAAGTAGATTCGTTCAGCGCACGAAACTGTACGAATTGCACCGCGCTGATACCAGTCTCGACGCAGAGCATGAGCAGTGCAATCACGATCAATTTCGATTGGAGTGTGCGGCCAATCCGCATCCGGCATAACTCCGCTACGTCAGACATTATTTAATCGCGGTATAGCACATTTCCCTCATGATACCATATGCACAGTACGGTACGGTATGTACTTGAAAGGAGACGAACCAGTGCAGTGGTTTCGGCGGCGACCACCACGGACGATGGCGCGTGCGCCCATGATTCCCCGCCCGACACGCTATCTACCGGGGGAGCGATTGCACGCGATCCGCGACACCGCCGCGCAGGTAGGATGGGGGGCAGGCATTGGGGCGCAGGCATTGCTTGTGGGGGCGGTCTGCGAAGAAGACGCCCGCGTGCTCACGATCAATGCCCCAGTCGCGGCAACGGCTCTGGCGGTGATGGGGTTCGAGACTGGCGCGTTCGGCGGCAGTATTCCCGCCGAGGATGTCCCGTACACTCCGCTACAGTGGGGCGTTTCTCCTGCACCCGAAACCGCCCGCCGCTTCGATGCCGCCGCCATTGATGCGTCTGCCGAACCGCCCGCAGGCGCATGGCTTGCGGCGGTGCTGACGCGGTTGCTCAATCGGGCGGCGCGGGTGCGGGTCGGCATCCTTTGCCGTGCGGAGGACGCTGACCACTATAGTGCCGCGTGCCGGTTCGCGGATTGGGACATCATCGGTGTACCGGAAACCGATGGTGTCCCCGCGGCGGTATTACTCGTGGCGTCGCGCATGACATGGCGACGGGACATGCGCCCGCGCTAACTCCCCGGCAACCCGCGCACTTCGCCTGTGAACATCTGCGTGTACCAGCGGCGAATCTGCGGTGGAAGTGTCCGCAAATCCGCCATCGAGCCGGAGGCGAGACCGGCGAACCGCTCGGCATCATTCTCGAACATTCCCGGAAAACCCGTCTGTGGATTGCCATATTCGTACTCGCGGCAGATGAACGAGATGCGCGGGTAGGCAGGATCATTCTCCTCAGCGGCGGTGTGGACATCGGCGCGGAAGGCGCGGTTCAGCGTCGGCCAGCGGTTCCACTCCGGGCTGTAGGCATCGTAGAAGCCAGTCAGGTCTGCCCACGCATGTGCCATTTCGTGCACGGCGGCTTCCGCCTGAATGCCAAACAACTCGATGCGGTTTTCCTCCGGTCCGTACCAGAACCCGCCGCCGTCCGGTGCCGCGAGGTTGCGGACCTCGAACCGCGTTGGGGCAAGTACCTGTTTTGCGGCATCGGTGAACCCGTACGCATCGAGTACGGCGCGTTTGAACGATTCGCCATCCGGATATCGCCCGGACGGTTTCTGTGGGCGAAGGCGATTGAGAAACGACATCTGCCCCTCCTTATCTCTGGTATGCCTGTCTTCGATGTGCGCGAAATACTTGTCTATCGAGTGTATGCAAGGGAGCCGATACGCAAATGATACGCTACGCTGCCCGAAACAGGATGGTTTCTGTAGCAGCGATCACTCTTTCCTGCTCCGTCCCATGATACGATAGAGCATCGGATGATTGATGCGCGTGTACGGAAACAGAGGAGCGGCGAATGCTCAGCAAACGGTCAATGCTACGGAATCCGGAAGTGATCCTGATTACGCTGTTCTTGCTCACCCTGATCCTCACGTTTGTGTTCGGGTTGCACGCACGCCAGAACGGTCGCGCAGTGCCGACGGACCAAGTCTACATTACCCCGCGTGCCGCTCTCGTTCTCGCGTAAGGCGCAACGAGCGATCAGGCAGCGGGCGATATGCAACCAGCGAACACCAAATGGCACGTCTCATAGAGAGACATGCCATTTGGTGTTCGCTCACACGCGCATCCTAATCGCTCACCAACTACACACTCTCTCAATGCTTTGGAATAACAATAGACTTTCGTTCGCTTTTCCCGTACGCTACATATAGGAACGAAAATGCGACGGTCGCACAACAAAATAGATACTCCTCGCGTTCAAAGAGATGTACGAAGAGCGAAGTCCGTCAATGAAACAGGTTTACCGCGTACGACATGCAAAACGAGTGGGAGATGCGGATGCATAAAGGCGGTTCATACGATCTCATCCGAGGGACGAACGGGTATGCGGAGGGGCGCGGCATGTACGATACGGACCATCCTGCGGACTACGATGCGGGGCTTGAGTTACTTAGCCGCATTGCGCCCGCCCCGCCGGTCCCGCGTGATGTCTCCGCTGCAATTCGCATCGTCCTCGACCGCCTCGACCGTGCGGAGCGCAAACACGCCTCGGACGTCTCATTTTACGCGATGATGATCTGTGAATCGCTCGATTTGCCCGCGCCCTTCATGCGAAAAGTTGTCTGCGGTGCATTGCTGCACGATGTCGGCAAGGTAGCAATTCCGGTCGAGGAGCGACTCCATCCCGGCGAACTGACGGCGTACGAGCGGCTCAATATGCTCACGCACCCCGAAGTCGGTGAGGCAATGGTGAGCGTGCATCCCGAACTTGCGCCGTTCGCAGAGATCGTGCGGCATCATCACGAGCGGTACGACGGGCTTGGCTACCCGGACGCCCTCGCAGGCACCACATTCATGATCGGGGCAGCAATTGTGGCGATTGCTGAAGCATTCACCACCATGATTACCGACCAGCCCTACCGCGTCGCCCGCACATGGCACGGAGCGGTAGCGGAAATTCGTGCGGGGAGCGGCACGCAATTTCATCCCGTCGTCGCGGAAGGCTTCCTGCTGGCACTGGGTGAGCAACCGGTTGCGGCACATTAGCGCGGTGTGAGTGAGCGCGTGATGTGGGCGAAGAACGGTACATAGTGGTGCCGCTCCACCCAATCGCAGTACGCGGTGATGAGCAATGCGGCATTGCCCGCTTCCAGCAATAGCAATTCGTGATACCACTCCAGCGGACCGCGCATGCCGCGCGGCGAGTATCCCTGATAACGCAGGCGGCTCCCGTGGGTCTGCCGCGCCCGAATACGATCTTCCCCCAGAAATTCATAGGTCGCGCCGTCAATGCTGGAACGGTGCCGCTCGGTTTTCAATCCGACGAGATAGGTTCGCAGATTTTTCCCCGGCGCGAGTTGCTCGATACGATAGTGCGGGCGCGACATCTGGCGCGTGGCATAGAGTGGGGCATCGCGGCTGACGGTTACCCCCGTTGCATCGGTGAGATGTGTTGCTGTAATCGGGCGATTATGCTCGTCTTTGCGCGTCCAGTCGGCAGGGATTTCGACGCGATATCCGGAGAGCGTTATCGTCTCCCATATCGGTGGGGGCAATGGTGGCGGCGCGAACACCCGCGCCGATGCCGCGATTTCCGCCAGTGGTGGCGCGGCGTCGCCTATGGGCGCGGTGTAGTCAATTTCCAAGAGTGCGGCGGGTGTCTCAATGAGCGCGTAATAGCGGTCGGTCGTGCCATCGGTGTAGCGCGTTGTGCGGGTGGTGGACGATTTCGGCGCGGCGTCCCACCGGATGTCAGCGGGGATGCGCTGCGTCGCGCGAAGAAACTGCGATGCATCGCGGTATTCGCCGCCCGCAACGGTGCGCGGGTAAAGTGTTACGGTGATCGCGGTTGCGCCCGCCGTACGGCCTGTAAACCCGCTACTGTACGAGCGGCGCAGTGCGGCGGTTGTCCACCCCCCGCCCGACGGCAATAGCAGCGCGAATCGTTCGCCTTCCCACGCTTCGAGTGCATCTATTGGTCGCCCCATGCTGCCTCCTTCGCGTCGCATCCTAGCACGTGGTCGGTGGACGCGGTACACTCGCGCCATCGCCCCGACCGGAAAGGGAAACACCCGATGGATGACCCGACAACAGCCGCCGTACTCACGCCCGAAGAACGTACCGCCCTGCTCATACGGAAATATCGCCCGGTACTCGACCAGTTCCGCCCGTATCATGAATGCCGCCTCTATGCATTGCTCAATGACGGCGTAACCTTACTCAGCACGCTGGTGCTGCGCGACGGTACGCCCGACATTGAGCGGTGGACGGTGCAGATCGGGCAAGGGCTGTCCGGTATGGCGGCGATCACGGGCAACCCGAACCTCTACAACAATGCCCACACGCACCCCCATTCGTTCTATGCCGACCCCACGAGCTATCAAGTAAATGGGGAGCAGGCGATGGTGTCGCCGCTGCGTTTGCTCTCGGCAGAGCGACCCGTGGCAGTGCTTTTCTGCAACAAACTGGGCGCGGAATGGTGGTCGGCGCGGCAATACGCCGAATTTCTGGCGATCAGCGACCGGATGCGTGCCGATTGGTATCGCCCGCACGGATAATGTGCAATCGAAAGGGAATCGCATGTCTGCATCGGTCTCCGTCCCCATCGCCAACCACCCCGCGCTCGCGGACTATGCGGCACGCTATCTTGCCGCGTTCTATCGGTTCGATCCGGTCAGTGCGGCAACGCTCGGTCTGCACGAGTACGACGGGCAATTGCCCGATTACGCCGCGAAGCCCGTCCTCGCCCGCATTGCGGCACTGGACGCCTTCATCGCGGAAGGCGACGCGCTCTCACACAACGATTGGACGCCGCAGGATATGCGCGACTGGACGTTGCTTACGAATGCGGCACGATCCGGGCGGCGGATGCTTGCGGAGCAGCGCGAACATTGCCGCAACCCGCTCTTTTACGACCCGCAGTTCGATGTAACGAACTATCTGAAACGGGACTACGCGCCATTGTCGCAGCGGGTGGATGCCCTCATCCGTCATCTCGATGCGATTCCCGATGCGATAGCGACTGCCGATGCGAACCTCGCGGCTGTCATTGCCGCGCCGTTTCTTGAGACAGCGGCAGAGA
>JBBRMX010000131.1:0-9859 GCA_038230615.1 Thermomicrobiales bacterium
GCACCGGAACCTATCGCCATCAGCCCGCCGACGAGACCGAACCCCAGATTGTCCCGCCGCGATTGTTGCCGCTCTATCGCAGAGACTGGCTCCTGCTTCGCGCCGCGCTTCGGGGCGTCCGGTTGCTCCTGCGCGGTACGGAGAATGTAGAGCGGGATCAGCCCCGTTACCGTCACCAGTACACTCACGCAGAGCGTGATTCGGTAATTGGGAAGCGTATTACCACCGAGCAAACCCGGCAGTGCACCCCCAATGAATGCACCCACCGCCTGTGAACACGCATTCGCAGCGAAGACGAACGCCTGCCCCTGTGTGCGGCGGTCGGGAGGAATGAGCGTGAATACATAGGGGGTAGACGGCACGATCATCCCCGCATTGGCGAAACCGAGCAGCAAACCGACACCGAGCAGCCACACCGGGTTTGTCACAAAGATTTGCAGCGTCCCGATCACCGCGAACAGACAGACGCCCGCGAACAAGATCGCCCGTGCCCCGAATCGCCTACTGAGAGGTCCGACGATCAATGCGCCCGCCGCCCAAGTGATCGTACTCGCACCGTTGAACAGCCCGATAAAGTCTTCCCGCAATCCCAGTTTCCGCAGATACAGGTTGAAAAGCAGGGCAAACACCCCAAGCCCAAAGTTGTTGAGAAACTGATACTAGGTGTATGTGTACAGCACCCGGTTGACTTGCCGGTTCGTTGTCGCTGGTCGCATACCTCTTCCTCTCCCGTTCGGTGCCGCCGCGCCGCCCCATTCAACACCGATACACCCGCACTGGCAACCCCGCGTCCTTCTAGTATAGTGTACGTACAGCACTGCATCGCATATCGTCGGGTCGCCGTTTAGAAGAATATACGGCGGATTTGCATCCTGCACGCGGGACGGGTAGTATGTGGTCCGCATGCACCGGGGAAATGCGTTGCGACAAATGCACGTCTCAGGTACCGGAAAATGTGTCTATCGGTGATGCGACAGGCACAGAGTATGGGGTGATACAGAATACACGTCGCTGCGCGAGACAGAACCGATAGCAGTTCGCACAGTGGCGTATCGTGGGGAGGTTTACATGGGGGTCGCCCGCACGGGACATGGATCGAGAACACGCGCCGTTCGTATCGCACTTCTCTCGGTCGCTTCGTTGTTGAGCGCACTCAGTGCTTATCCATCGTTCGCGGCACCTGACCGCGTCTCCGGCACATCTGCCGTACCACTCGCCCAGAGTGCTGCGGGAGTCACGTTTCGCATCTTTGCTTCCCGCGAGGGGCTTGTCGGCAGCACAACGTCTAGCGGACACCGCATCATCCCGAACGATCACTTCGTCGCCCTCCCCTCCAAAAGTGCCCTGAATAAAAGCGTTCGCATCGCCTACAAAGGCAAGAGCGTTACCGCTCCCGTCCTCGACATCGGGCCGTTCAATGTAGACGATGACTATTGGAACCCGACCGATGTTCGCACCTACAAATTGCCGCGCGGCGTCCCGCAAGCACAAGCGGCATTCCAGAATGGGCATAACAACGGCAAGAGTGGCATTGACATCAAAGTAAATGCCCCGCTCGGTCTCGACATCGGCGATGGTACCTTCGCCGATCTCGGTATGACCAATACCGATTGGGTAGATGTCACCTTCCTGTGGCTCACCGATAGCGGTGCGGACACTCCCCCGCCCGCCTCCAAAGCCGCCCCGGAGACGGTCAAAACTGCGCCTGCCCCGCCTGCACCTGTCGTGCGGAAGAATGGCGATATTGATGTTTCCGCGATGACTCCACTCAGTGGCGACGATGCGCCGCCGCTCGATGACGCGGCACCGCTGGGAGACGGTTACTTATTCGTCGCGGAAACAAACCACAATGTCCCCACGGTGATCGCTAAATATTGGAAAGACAAAGGCGGCGTGCCGGTCTTCGGCTACCCGCTCTCAGAACTCTTTCTGCGCTCGTCCGGTGGCGAACAGCATGTGTACCAATACTTCGAGCGTGCGGTGATGGAGTATCTCCCTGCAACCGGCAGCGTGACGCTTGCCCCCATCGGTGCATGGTTTGCCGAAGTCAAAGGGCCGTACGACAAAGTCCCCGCCTTCGACAGCACCGCGAAAAAGCGATATGTCGCCAAGACCGGGCATTCCGTGGGCGGGAGCATCCTGCAATGGTATGCAGCCAACGGCGATGCCGACTTCTTCGGCAATCCACTCAATGAAGAAACCGCCTTCACCACCGCCGATGGACGCAAAGTGACCGCCCAACTCTTCGAGCGTGTCCGCATCGAAGTGGACAGCAAGGGCAATGTCACCCTCGGTCGCCTCGGCGCGGAATGGCTCATCCAACGCGGCTGGTCATAGGTCAGCACCAAGTACCAAGGTAAAAGTAACAGAGCCGAGGCTGCATTGCCCCGGCTCTTTGTCTTAGTACTTTCTACTTCCCTGCTACGCTCCGATGAGCCGCCCGAAGACGGCTTCGTCGTCGTAGGGGCCGACAACCGCAAGGTTGAAATGCTCCGGCACATAGAGTTCGTTCGCCAACGCCTGCACATCTTTGATCGTGACGGCTTCGTACTTCGCCACGACTTCTTCGGGCGCGAGGATTTCGCCCAGTAACAACTCACGCACGCCGATCCACGACGCCACCGCCGCGCTCCCCTCCAACCCCATCAAGAGGCTCCCGGTAACATACTGCACCGCCCGCTCGAACTCCGCGGGCGTGATCGGCTTGCGCCGCAGCCGCTTCAGTTCGTCCAGCACTACACTGATCGTCTGTTCCGCATCTTCGGGGCTGACATTCGCATAGATCGTCCCCCATCCCACATCGGTGAGCGACGTAAAGTAGGTGCCGATGCTATACGCCAGCCCCAGTTTTTCACGCACTTTCTGGTACAACCTGCTGCTCGCCGCACCACCGAGGATAATGTGCAGGAGGTATTGCGCATACTTCCGGTCGTCGCTGTACGAAACCGCCGGCACCGACAAGTTGATATTCGCCTGCTGAATGTCGCGTTTCACGAGCGCGACACGCGGCGCGGTCTGCACCGGCGCAGTGAAGGTCGCCGCCTCGACGCCGTGCGCGGGAAGATCTCCGAATGCTGCCGTTGCCCGTTCGACTACTTCGTCGTGCGTAATCCGCCCCGCCGCCGCAATGACAAGCCGGTCGGCGGTGTAATGTGCTTCCCAGAAACGCACCAGTGCCTTGCGCGAGATCGCCCCGATGGTGCCTTCGCTCCCCGCCACCGGGCGACCGACCGCCGCGCCCTGCCACATGAGCGTATCGGTCAGTTCCCCAACGACCTCCTCCGGCACATCATTGTAACTACGGATTTCGTCCACGATCACTTCGCGCTCTTTCTCCACATCTTTCGGGCGAAAGAGCGAGTGGCGCATCATGTCGGACAATACCTCGAACCCGTGACCGAACTTGTGATACGGCACGCGCACGTAATACGAGGTCGTCTCACGCCCTGTTGAAGCGTTGATGTCGCCGCCCAGCCGCTCGATCTCTTCATCAATCACATGCGAGGTGCGGCGTCGCTCTGTCCCCTGAAAAAGCAGATGCTCAATGAAATGCGCGATGCCCGCTTCCGCGTCTGCCTCATCGCGGGAGCCGACGCGAAAATTGCATTGCAATGTCGCAGAGCGCACATGCTCCATTGTGCTGGTCACGACGCGCACGCCGTTGGGTAACGTTGTCAGACGGTACATTCCGTTGTCACTCACGCTGGCAGTTCCTCGAGGTAGGTGCGGATGAGCCGGAGTGCGGCGTCCGCAGACGCAGCAATATTTAATGATCGGTCGTCGTATTCCCATACATAGCGATAGCATCGTTCTACACCATCGGCGGAAAGAGCGATGAAAACAAGCCCGACGGGTTTGGTCGGTGTGTCGCCTCCCGGCCCCGCGATACCTGTCGTCGCAACACCGAGAGACGTGCCGAGGGCGCGGCGTGTGCCGTGCGCCATCGCCAGCGCGGTCTCGACGCTCACTGCCCCATAGCACGCGAGCGTTTCTTCCGGTACGCCAAGCAGATCGTGCTTTGCGCTGTTCGCATACGACACGATGCCGCCCAAGAAGTAGGTGCTGCTCCCCGGCACCGCAACGATCCGCGACGATACCAGCCCACCTGTACACGATTCGGCGGTTGCAATTGTCAGCCCCCGCGCACGCAACAATGTACCGATCCCCAGATCGGGTGACGTATCGGCAGATACAGCGGCGGGAAGATCATTCATAAGCGGAGAGTATAACACGCCTTCCGCCCGCGGTACGCACACATCTCCGATAGGCGGCCACCGCAGATAGCGCGGCACGTTGTTATGCACATGCCCAATCTTACATACCCGACCCTGCGATGCTGCCCGATAGCACAGCGTTGCATGCGGAAAACGGCTGTGCGATACTCCGGTATCGCAGCGTGCGATCCCTTGATGATACGATGGGTGGGGAAATGGGCAGGTATGCCTGTGTCCGTCGCATCGCAGGGGCAAACGGTCGTAGGGTCAGCCGCCGTTGGGCTGCCCACATTCCCCACAGTGGGGGAGGTACGCGGGTATGGCAGTAGCAGCGAAGACGCAGACCACGAAACGTGGCAAGGCATCTTCGTGGGACGGCAAGGGGCCGCTCCTCGAAGTGAACAATCTCAAGACCCAGTTTTTCACACAAGACGGCGTAGTGAAAGCGGTTGACGGCGTTTCGTTCTACCTGATGCCCGGCGAGACACTCGGTATCGTGGGTGAGTCCGGTTGCGGGAAGTCCATCACCGCCCTCTCGCTGATGCGTCTTATCCCTTCCCCCCCCGGCAAGATCACCGACGGGAAAATCCTGTTCCAAGGTGATAATCTGCTCGACATGAACGATGAAGAAGTCCGCAATATTCGCGGCAACCGCATCGCCATGATCTTCCAAGACCCCATGACCTCCCTCAATCCCGTGCTGACCGTCAATCGCCAGATCAGCGAAGCCGTAATGCTGCATCTCGGTCTGAGCAAGGCGGAGGCGCGTGAACGGTCGGTCGAGTTGCTGCAAATGGTCGGTATCCCGAACGCGGAAGACCGTATCAACCAGTATCCGCACCAGTTCTCCGGCGGTATGCGCCAGCGTGTGATGATCGCTATGGCACTCTCCTGTAACCCCGACCTCATCATTGCGGACGAGCCAACGACGGCACTCGATGTGACGATTCAGGCACAAATCCTTGAGTTGCTCAAGAAAATCCAAGAGGAACGCGGCACCGCCGTTATCATGATTACGCACGATCTCGGTGTCGTCGCCGGGATGACCGACCGCGTGAATGTGATGTACGCGGGGCATATCGTCGAGACCGCCGACACTGGCGAGTTGTTCGCCAACCCGCGCCATCCCTACACGCTGGGGTTGCTGAACAGCATTCCGCGTCTGGACGAGCAAGAACGCGGGCGGTTGAAGCCAATTCGCGGTCTTCCGCCGGACCTCATTGATCTACCGAATATGTGTCCCTTCGCGCCACGCTGCGACTACGCAGAAGAGACCTGTTTCCAGCAAAACCCGAACCTGCGCGGAGTTGTCGGGGAACATAAAATCGCGTGCTGGTTCGACATTGTCGACGGCAAGAAGGTGTCCGGCGTCGTCGGCACCGGGGAGAAGGTGTCTTAATTATGGCTAGCATTACCGAAACATCAACTTCGCGCCCGCAGAAGACGGGCGATGTACTACTCGAGGTCAATGACCTCGTCATGCATTTCCCGCTGACGCGCGGCATCATCCTTCAGCGCAAAGTGGGCGCGGTACAGGCGGTGGACGGCGTCTCGTTCAATGTCCGGCGCGGCGAAACGCTCGGTCTCGTGGGCGAATCCGACTGCGGCAAGAGCACCACGGGCCGCGCCATCCTCCAACTCTACAAGCCAACCGCCGGCGAAGTAAAGTTCGAGGGAAAAGACCTGACGAAACTGGATGTCGGCGAGATGCGGAAGATGCGCCGCCACCTTCAGATGATCTTCCAAGACCCCTATGCATCGCTCAATCCCCGCATGACGGTCGGTTCAATCATCGCGGAGCCGATGCAGATTCACAATCTTGTGGAGCGCAGCCGCCGCAATGAGCGCGTACAAGAACTGCTCGAAACGGTTGGGTTGAACCCCTACTTCGCCAACCGCTATCCGCACGAGTTCTCCGGCGGACAGCGGCAGCGTATCGGCGTCGCCCGCGCCCTCGCCGCAAACCCGCAATTCATCGTCGCGGACGAACCTGTCTCCGCGCTCGATGTTTCCATTCAGGCACAGATCGTCAACCTGATGGAAGACTTGCAAGAGCAGTTTAACCTGACCTATCTGTTCATTGCTCACGACCTTTCGGTTGTAAAGCACATCTCCGACCGCATCGCCGTGATGTACCTCGGCAAGATGGTCGAACTTGCCGAGCGCGATACGCTGTATGAGGAGCCGCTGCACCCGTATACAAAGGCATTGCTCTCCGCCGTGCCGATCCCCGACCCGGTGATCGAGCGAAAGCGGGAGCGCATCATCCTGACGGGCGATGTGCCAAGCCCGATCAATCCGCCTTCCGGCTGCCATTTCCACACCCGCTGCCAGTACTTCATGAAGGGGACGTGCGATGTGGTCGAGCCGCTTTTCGAGGACAAGGGCGGCGGGCATTTCGTCGCCTGCCACCTCTATCCGACTATCGGCGGCGAAGTAAAAGCGACCGCAACCGCGTAACGCATCTCACTCCGGAAAGCGGGCGGGCGGTGGACCAATTGGTGCGCCGCCCGTTTTTGTTGCGCGGGTCACGCCGCCGGGAGCCGTTGCCCGATCTCAATCAGGGTGCCTTCGGGGTCGCGGAAATGGGCAACGCGGATTCCCCACGCGGCGCGGTCGGTCGGCGCGAAAATCAGTTCCGCACCACGCTCCTGCAAGGTGCGGGTCATCGCATCCACATCGGTTACTTCCAGACTGATCACGGCGCGGTTGATACCGCCCGTCGTTCTATCGGTACTGGGGAGGGCGACATCCTCAAGCAGATCACGGAGGGGCATGATCGCAAGATTCGTTTCGCTGTTCACGGCGAACGCAGCGTAGCCATCTCCCTCCTTGCCCCATGTGACGGGCAGCCCGATTACATCGCGGTAGTAGCGGAAGCACGTGTCGAAATCGTTGACGAGGAGCCGCGTTTCCCAAAGTTTCATGATAGTCCCCTTTCCAGTGGCGAACCTGCAACACCTGTATGTGCATCAACAATATAGAACATTTGTTCTTTCTTGTCAAGAGGTGACGCACTCTGCGATAGTGACGCTATCGGAGGTTTGCAGATTACCGGGGAGGCATTATGCACTGCGACACACTTATTCGCGGCGCGAGAATCGTAGACGGCACCGGCAATCCGTGGTTCTACGGTGATGTGGCAATTACGGGGGAGCGCATCGCGGCGATTACTCCGGCAGGGCGAATCGCGCTGGAGGATGCGGCAACGGTCATTGAGGCAGCGGGGATGGTGGTATGCCCCGGCTTTATTGACATTCAGAGCCACAGTATCGTACCGCTGATGCAAGACGGGCGGTGCCTCTCGAAAATTACGCAGGGAGTGACGACCGAGATCATGGGTGAGGCGTGGACGCCCGCGCCTTTTGGCGGCAGGATTGATTCGCCGATGAACGGGCTGCTCTTCTCGCTGGAGGACGACTGGACAGAGCGGGCGCGGGGGTGGACACGCTTCGGGGACTGGCTCACGGCAATGGAAGAGCGCGGCGTATCGCCCAACATCGGCTCGTTTCTCGGCGGGGGAACGCTGCGCCGCTATGGGCGCGGCATGGCGATGGGCGAATCGGACGCAGAGGAACTGGAGACGATGCGCGGCGTGATGGCGGGCGCGATGGAAGACGGAGCATTCGGGGCTGCATACGCCTTGATCTACCCGCCGGACACCTTCGTGAACACACACGAACTGACCGAGATGTGCAAGGTGATTTCGCGCTATGGCGGGGTGTACATCACGCATCTGCGCTCGGAAGCCGACCAGTTTCTTGAGGGGTTAGACGAAGCGTTGCAGATCGGGCGGGACGCAAATGTGCCGGTCGAGGTCTACCATCTCAAAGCGGCGGGGCGAGCGAACTGGCACAAGATGCCGCAGGCCATTGCGATGATTGATGCGGCGCGGGCAGCGGGGCAAGATGTAACTGCGGATATGTACCCGTATGTCGCGGGCGGCACGGGGTTGACCTCGGTGCTGCCACCATGGGCAGCGGCGGACGGCAAACTGTTCGATAACCTGCGCGACCCCACAATGCGGGCAAAGATTCGCGCCGAGGCTCTCCACCCGACGACGGATTGGGAGCAAATGGGTCTGCAGGCGGGACCGGAAGGGGTCGTGCTGCTCGGTCTGACCCGCCCGGAATTGCGGCAATACGCCGGGATGCGTCTTGCCGAAGTAGCAGACGTACGAGGCGAACACTGGATAGATACCGCAATTGATCTGATTGTCGCAGAGGAGCAGCGCATCTTTGCGATGTATTTCATGATGGACGAGGCAAATGTGCGGCTACAATTGCAGCAACCATGGATGAAAATTAGCACTGATGCGGGCGGTGTCGCACCGGAATGGGCGGCGGAGCGCGGCCCGACACACCCCCGCGCCTACGGCACGTACCCCCGCGTGCTCGGCAACTACGTGCGCGACACGGGCGTTCTCGTGCTTGAAGACGCAGTGCAGAAGATGTCTTCGGCGGTTGCCGACCGGCTAGGGTTGCGGGAACGGGGATTGTTGCGGGCGGGAGATTATGCCGATGTGGTGATCTTCGATCCCGCAACAGTGGCAGACAACGCGACATATGCCGAGCCGCATCGGTTGTCTACAGGGATACGCGATGTGTGGGTGAACGGGGAACGGGTGCTGGCAAACGGGACGCATACCGGGGCGACACCGGGCAAATTCGTCAAAGGGCCGGGAGTGTGAGCGGGGTGAGGTGTCGCGCTGTCACGGAGACACCCTTACTGGTAACACACGCGATGGCACATGCTGCGATGGCAGGATTCACACGCTCCTGTACGCTGGAAGTCGGGCGATTGCTGCGGGTGCTGGCGGAGCAGGTGCGCGGCGGGATAATCGCAGAGATCGGGACGGGAAGCGGCGTGGGGGCGGCGTGGATCGTGTCCGGTCTCGCAGCGGATACGCGGTTCATATCGGTGGAACTCGATGCGACACTCGCAGCGGGAAGCCGTGCGCTGTTCGCGGATTATCCGCATGTGGAGGTGCGGACGGGTGACTGGCGCGACATTTTGCCGTTCGCGCCGTTCGCATTGCTGTTTGCGGATGCTGCGGCAGCAAAAGACGACGGCGGTGCGCTGTACAACGCACTCGCGCAGGGGGGAATGATCGTGCTGGACGATCTCTCACCGGAAGACCAATGGCCCCCGGAATGGCGCGGGCACATTGACCCCATCCGTACATACTGGCTCAATCACCCCGGCGTATATGCAACGGAGATATTGACGACGGCAACCACAGCGGCGATTCTCGCGGTGCGGATCGCCTGACCGCGCCACGCCACGCAAGCCCCGTCCACAAGTGCCGCCCACGATGGTACGATATGTGTGCGGTATCGCAACGAAAGGGGCATTCTGTGGGTGGTTTGTTAGGGAGATCGGTTCCGCCGGAATTGTTCGTCTGTATTTTGCTCTCGTTCATTGTGAGCATCACGGTCCATGAGTTCTCGCACGCCTACGCCGCGACGCTGCTCGGTGACGACACGGCACGATTGCAAGGGCGTGTGACGCTCAATCCGGTCAAGCATTTCGATCCCATCGGGTTCCTGTTCCTAATCCTGCTGGCACTCGGCGGGACGGGGTTAGGATGGGGCAGACCAGTGCCGTTCAACCCGTACCGGCTGCGTCCCGACAGCAAGCGCGGC
>JBBRMX010000132.1:0-9735 GCA_038230615.1 Thermomicrobiales bacterium
ATCTCGCTATCGGGGCGTGTGCGCTTGCGGTGATGATCGGGCTGTGGCAGCCGCAACGCTTGCTCACCTTCGCTGCCATCGTTGGGCTTGGCATCGTGGCTGCCGCGCTGATTCACGTTATCGACAAGACCGCCAAGACAACGGGCATCGCGCTGTGCGCCCTGCTGGTGATTCTCTTGGGGCTTGCAGCGTTCGCAGCCTCGCAGGTCATCCGGTCGCTCTCGATGCGCGTAAACGAATATCGCCGCATCTCGGACGCGCTTACGCCGCTTGATTCTGCCTCCGGTGCGCTAAAATCCTCCTTCGGGCGGGAGCGGTTACGGGCGGAAGTAGCGCGGTCGTTCCGCTACCAGCGCAGTTTCAGCCTTCTGATCGGTCGCCCTGCGGACTGGCGCGGCGAAGTAGACCGACGCGGTGTCGAGGGATCGCAAGCGGCGTTCGATGAAGCCGTGCGGCTTATCAATTCCCGCGTGCGGAACACCGACATCGTCGCGCTCGAACCCGACCGCGCGATTGCGATTATCCTTACTGAGACAACTGCTGAGGGGGGCGAGTACGCGGCGCAGCACCTTCAGACTGCCCTCCGCTCCGAAGGGCAGATGGAGATGCGCTTTGGGCTTGTGCAGTTCCCCGACGATGGCGTAACCGAGGAGAAACTCATCAGCGAAGCATACGATGCTCTCACCTTTGCGGAGATGGCGAATATGCCGATGGCAAGTCGCCGCGAACTGCTGGCGGGTGTCAGCACGATCTAGTTCCTACCTCTGCCGGGGAACGTACTCGCGCAAACCGCCCTCCCGCCGCATATCGGCAGGAGGGCGGTTTTTTCGTGTCGTGGCATCTTGGGGCATCGTGCGACATCGCCGATGATCGGTGTATCGCCGCTAGCAGGGCGGTTAGTCGCCGGGGGGCGCATCGTCTTTCCGCTGCGTTTGTGCTTCCCAATGATCACGCGGGAGCTTCAGCAGGGCTTCGAGTTCATCGAGCGCGTTCGTGAGCATTGCAGTGTCGCGCGGCGGTTCTTCCGGTGTCGCACTGGAGTTGCGGAGGGCGGAAGGGGTGTCGGCAGCACTGCCCGCGGGCGTCGAGGGATGATTTTCCGGGGGGGCAGAGGGAGCAGATTGCTCCGGCGCGACGACCATATCTGCCCCCTGCGTGGTCGCAGCCTCGTCGAGCGTTCGCAGGGCGAGATCGAGCGACGAGGTGTAGTTCACGGATGCCCGCCGCTGGCGAATGAGCGTCGCGTGATCGAGCACGCCGCGTGCGGTCGCTTCCAGTTCGGAGAGCATTTGTACACGCTGTTTTTGGAGCCGCTCCAGTTCCGCCTCGTGCCCCTGCCGTTCTTCCTCTTGGCGGGCGCGGAGTTTCGCAGTGTCTGCATCCTGTTGTGCGCGGAGTTTCGCCGCTTCCGCCAGCAACTCGCCGCGTGTGCGCTCGATGACCTGCTGCGCGTTCTCTTCGAGCGTACGCGCCTTCGCCCATGATTCCGCGACATACTGCATCGCTTCTTCACGCATGACCGCAATGCGGTCACGCGGCTCCTTTACCGTCCGTACTTCTTCTTCGGAAGCCTCGGCACGTTCGAGCGCGATAGCGAGCTGCGTGCCGAGGTCCGCGACGCGCTTTTGCAGCACCGTTTGCTCATTGGCAGCGCGGCGGAGTGCTTCGTCGCGCTGCGTGGTGACATTGGCGACACGGTTTTCGAAGTCCGACAGACGGCTACGGACGGCGATCAAATCTCGGTCATACTCCGCAAGCGCACGTTCCACTGCGCTTGGGTCAATACCCCAGAGACGCCGCTCTTTGTTTAGTTCGTCTGGCAGCATGGCTGCATCTCCATTTCCGTGACCGTGACCCGGTCGTAGCGTGGTCATGCATCCAAAAATGCGCTATGATCGGGGTGCGTGTGCGCTATCGTACCAATTGACACAGCATCGAGCATACAACGATACGTATATGTTGTCTATATTTGCTGCGGCACACATTCCGCACACACGTCGCGAAAGGAGCCGCCCCCATTGCAACGCCACGTGACCGCGAGCGAACGTGCATCGGTAGCGGCGTCAGCTATCGCGCATACACCGCCGATGCTCAACGACGATCCCGCCGCCAGCCTCTCAACGGCGGTGCGGGTGCGGGTGCCGCTCTTGATGCGCTTCACGGCGTTCGCGGTGTGGGTGGCGGCGGTCGTCTGGTCGTCCCGCGAGGGAATGCTGCGGGCGTATGGCGACGCAATCTCGCACGAACTAATCTCTCGCCGCATTCTGGATTCTATCAGCCCCGGTCTGGCGCAACTCGGCACCGTCTGGTTGCCGCTGCCGCCCTTGCTGCTGCTGCCGCTGACCGCATTCGATGTAATCTGGCACGCGGGCATCGCGGGGGCAATACTGGGTTTTTTCTATCTGCAAATCAGTGCGGGTGCGCTGTATCGTATCGGCGCGATGCTTGGCAACAGCGCGACGGGGTGGGTAGCGGCACTCGTCTTCATCACGAACCCGAATGCGCTCTACCTCATGACGACCCCCCTGACGGAAGGGCCGTCGTTCGCTTTTCTGACGCTGTGCGGGGCTTCGATGGTTGTCGTGCTCGAAGGGCTGGCGATGCGGGAGCCGCGCCCCGGTCCGATCCTCTCGGCGTCGGCATTCGCAGCGGCTATGCTGCTCTGCCGGTACGATGGCTGGATGCTTGCGCTAATCTGTGGGGTAATGATTACCGGGCTGTGTTATCGCTGGATACGGCGGCGGCTGGTGACGGAAGCGGTAACGCTCGCCTATATCGTCACGCCTGCCAGTGCAATCGCTCTCTGGCTGCTTTACAACATCCTGATATTTGGAGACGCGCTCTCGTTCTTGCGTGGGCAATATTCGTCTGCCGGGATCGTGGATGACCTCGCGGTGCGTGGTGTGATCCCCACGCGGGACGGCAAAGTACCGGAACTCGGCAGACCGGTACAGGCACTACTTACCTACCTCCAAGCAGCGGCGGAAAATGCAGGGTCGGTTGTGTGCGTCCTCGCCCTCGCGGGGTTTATGATCGCCCTCTATCGTCTGCGGCACCATCCCAAAAACCTCGTGCTGGTCGCGCTCGCCTCGCCGCTGGTTTTTTACATCTTCGCGCTCACGGCGGGGCAGAGTGTGATCGTGACGCGCACGCTGCGCCCGATGGGGATTTTCAATGTACGCTATGGCGCGATGATTCTGCCATTCATCGCGGTTTGCGTCGCGTTGCTCGTCACGCCGCTGGAGGAAAAAACGTGGCGGCTGGCGGTGCCGGTCGCGCTTATCGCTATTGTCGGCAATCTGCTACTGCTCGGCGACCCGCTCGGCCCCGTCGTGGTGGCGGAAGGGCGGTTGCAGCAACGCGCCATCACCTATTCCGCCAGCATACAAGCGGCGGAGTGGTTCGCTTCCCAACCGTACGACCCCGACCGGAAAGTGCTGCTCGATGACGCGCTGGAGCCACAGATGCAGGTGGTACTCGTGGGCAGCGGGCGTCCCCTGAGTGCATTTATCACATCGTCCACCCCGGACTTCTGGCGCGAGGCCCGCGTCAACCCGCCGGTACTGGTAGAGTGGGTGGTAGTCCTCGGTCCCAAATCGCGCGACCGCCCGAACGACCGCGTGGCGAAAGACCTCGTGCAGCCCGATAACACGATGGTGAATTTCATTCCCGTATTTAACAACGGCGAAATGATTATTTTCCGGCGCGGATAATCTGACAGCCCGCGCCTGCTGTGGTATCCTCTCCCCGAACCGCTCATGTATCGGGCGGTGAAAGGGGCAGCAGTGGCAACGGAACACACACGCATTCTCGCAATTGTCCCTGCGTATAACGAGGAAGAAGCATTGCCGGTTTCGATCAGCGATCTTCGTGCCGGCCCGGTGCCGCTCGATATCGTGGTAATTGACGACGGCTCCCGCGATGCAACCTCGGCAGTGGCGCGAAGGCTTGGTGTTGCGGTCGTCACGCTGCCATTCAATCTTGGCATCGGGGGGGCGCATCAGACGGGTTTCTTGTACGCCGTTGAGGGCGGGTACGACCTCGCTCTTATCTTTGATGCGGACGGGCAGCACTTCGCCCGCGAAATCCCCGCGCTCATCGCACCGCTGCTTGCGGGCGAGGCGGACATCGCCGTCGGCTCCCGCTTTGTGGAAAATCGGGGCTATCGCGGGGCGACGACGCGCCGGGCGGGGATCATGCTGCTCTCGTCGCTCATTCGTATCCTGAGCGGGCGCAGGTATTTCGATGTCACGAGCGGCTTCCGTGCGTTCAATGCCCGCGCCCTAGGGGTGCTGGCGCACGATTATCCGCAGGACTTCCCCGAACCCGAAAGCCTGCTGACCATCCGGCGGTACGCACTGCGGGCGTGCGAGGTACCGACGACGATGGGGGCGCGGGTCGGTGGGGTCTCGTCGCTGCACGGGGCGTGGCGGTCGGCTTGGTACATGCTCAAGGTGTCGCTCGCGCTCTGTATCGAGCGGCTGCGGACACGCGAAGGGGGGGTATGACACCGTGAGCCGTCTGTCAATTGTTGCGATTGTCGCAACCGGGTTGCTACTTCTCTACATCATCGAGGCGGTGCGCCGGCGCAAACTGCGCGAGGAATATAGTGTGCTGTGGATCGTCACAGCAGGCGTCATCTTTTTGCTGGCACTACTCCCGCCCGTCTTGGGAACAATCGCCAGTGCTGTGGGTATCTTCACCCCAGTAAATGCGCTGTTCGCTATCGGGTTCGCCTTTACGGTGATGATCCTGCTCCATTTCAGCACCGTCATCTCTCGCCTTAGCCGCGAGAACCGCGACCTCGCACAGCGGTACGCCCTCTTAGTTCATCGGTTGGAAGACGAGGAACATCGGGATTTGTCGCGCCCGCCTGTCTCATAAGGCAGCCTTCCGCGATGTGATCGTTACGGTTTCGCCGTTCCTCGTCAGTGCCGTAACGATGACCGAATACGGGAACGAGACCAGACCGATCACCAGCCCAAGCACAAAGAAACACATCTTCGATACGCGGGACGCCTGCTTATAGTTGGTGCTAAATGTGCGGATTCCCAATGCGCTGAAAATGCCGAGACGCCGCATATAACTGTAGCAGCCATACGTGAAATCCCAATGGTGAAAGTTCTGGCGACGTACGGGGGAAAATCCCGCGCCCGTAAGCAATTGTTGCAAGGTCGCGGGCGTGAAGTGCTGAAGGTGGAGCGGCACATCGAGCGGATACCATTGCTCGCGGCACAGCCGGAAGGTGAACGAGGCACTGTTCGGCACCTCCACGACGAGCAGCCCATCGTCGTGCAAAATGCGGCGTATCTCCGCCATATCCACCTGCGGCAGCGGGACATGTTCGAGGACGTGCCAGAGCGTCACGACATCGAAGGAATCCGCCGGGAAGTGTGCGCTCGCCAAATCCCCCTCGTGAACCGTCACTCCTTTGTTCCGTGCAATGGTGGCGGCTGTCGTCGAGAACTCGGTTCCCTGCACCTGCCATCCCCGGCGTTTGAGACCGGCGAGGAAATCCCCGTTGCCGCAGCCGACATCGAGGATACGCCCCGGTGTACGACCGAGCAACGCACGTGTGTGTTGCCAGAGTACGCTCTGCTGGAAGAGATGCCGCACGAAATCCCCGCTGAAAAGCCGTGGCGTGTTCTGGACGTAATATCCTTCTCCGTAGAGGGCGGAGAGTTCGTGCGGGGTGGGAAGCGGGCGGGTATAGCGCAGCCCGCACCCGCCACAGGTAACGACGGAATACGCCTCGCCTTCGGGGGTGTGCTTGCCCGTATCGAGATGCGCCCGCACATCGGTCGCCCCGCAGAGCGGGCAGTGCCGCACGTCGCGTGTCATGTGTCATCTCCTACGAAGGCGGATTTGAGCGCGAGCAGATCGCGCAGACCGTGGTTCGTCATCCACGGTAGCCAGTAGGTGGCATCTACCGTGTCGCCGTGCAACCGTTCGATGAGACCCCGCAGCGCAAAATGTCCTTGGGCGACGACCGCCCGTAAAAAGAAAACCAGCCCGCCATGACGCAGAAAGCGACCGTTCCAGTATGCCAAACTCAGCAGAATCAAAGGGATATTTCGGAGCAAGAGCGCGGGCGGATAATATTTGACCAAAATCTTGACCCGGTTGCGATTCCCATAAAACTGCTGGAAGAGAAGCGGTGAACGGGCGGCGTTCTTTACCGCCTGCGACCGTTTGTGCTGGACGATCGCCGTCGGCACATACGCAATCGCATACTGTTGCCCCCGGATGCGGAGGCTAAGATCGAATTCCTCGTAATACATGAACAGTTGCCGGTCGAAGAGTGGGCGGCCCCCAAGCGCACTGCGGCGCAGCAGCATCGCACACGCGGTCGCCGCAGCAACTTCCATCGGGGTATCAAATTGGTGCCGGTCGCGCTGTGTCGAGCCACGACCCCACGAAAAGCCGAGGTTGTTGAAGTCCGCCCCCGCGCAATCGAGTACCGAATCCGTCGCGGCTAAGTAAATTTTCGATACTGCCGCGCCGACATGCGCGTCTGCATCGAGTGCCTGCGCGAGTTCCGCTAGCCAGTGTGCGTCAACGACCGTGTCGCTGTTCAGCAGCGCGATATACTCCCCACGTGCGTGTTCCGCGCCGACATTGTTTCCTTCCGCGAACCCGACATTGGTCGGCAACGCAACAACGCGCACCCACGGAAAGTGCTCCTGAACGTAGGGTGCGCTGCCATCGGCCGAGGCGTTGTCAACGAGGATCACTTCGTCTGCTTGCCGTGTTTGTCGTGCGAGAGAATCGAAAAGTTCTTCGAGGAAGCGACGGCCGTTGTAATTCACAATGATGACCGAGATACCTGAGATCACAGGAACACCAACCATCGTGTAACCTTTCGTGCGGGCGGCAGAGATAGACAGACGCTCGCACGCTGTCTGCCGTCGCTGTGATGTATTACACTAGTCTGGGCGCAGGTGCAAGACCGACGGGATGCGTGAGATAGTTTCGTACCTCGCGGAAATCTTTTTCTCCGCAAAGATTCCCTCAGGGGGGGTAAAGAGCCGTATGCGTTGGTCCCGTGCCGTTGACCTGTTCGCACGCAGAGGTTCCCTTACCCTTCTTCGTGACAATGGGCTTTTTTTACTCGTCACCGTTATCGTGGGGATTACGACCTATCTCTTCAATACGATTGCCGCGCGGCGTCTTGCCCCCGGTGACTATAGCCAGTTCGGGATCATGTTCAGCCTTCTGATTGCGTTCTCGCCGATTTCGGGGGCGGTGAGCGGGGCAGTCTTGCGGCGGGCGAGTTTCAACCGCGTCCATAACGAGACGAACGACACGCCCGCTGTCCAGCGGACACTAATTCAACATCTCACGCTCATCCTCGGCGCGATCCTCGTGCTGGTAATCGTGGCACACGCGGCTATCGGGCAGTTTTTGCGGCTCACAACAACCGTCCCGCTCTATTTCGTACTGATAACGGGGTACTGGCTCATCGTGCAGGGGCTTTTTCAGGGAACCTTGCAGGAAGAAGGAAGATACACACGGCTGAGTTGCATCTTCTTAGGCGCAGGGGTGCTTCGGGCAATGCTCGGTAGTCTCGTGATCGCCGCCGGGTTCGGCATTGTCCCGGCGTTGGCAATGTATGCCGTTTCGACGATGCTCGCCACATTGTTCTTTCCCCGCCCTCGCCCTTTCTGGCGCGGTGTACGCCCGCTGCATTCGGTAATGCGCCCGATCTATCGTGATATTACCCAACTTGGGCTGTCATATCTCTGCTTCATTTTGCTCTTTGAACTCGATATCGTGCTGTGCCGGAGATACCTTTCGCCGTTGATGGCGGATCAGTATGCCGCGATTTCTTCATTGACCAAGTTTTTCCTTTTCGCAACCGCCTCGATCTGTTCGATCTCGTTCGCCGAAGTCGTCAAAGCCACGCATCGCGGAACATCGAGTGTTCGCCCTCTCACAATCGCTGCCGGGATGATCGCCGCGATGGGCGCCGCCTTCGTCGGGGTGTGTGTCGTGTTCGGTCCGCTTCTGATGGGGTTGTTGTTCGGAGACATCTACCGCGCGAGTGGTCAGATTCTCTGGATCGGTGCCGTAAGTGCGTTCGGGGTAAGTTGTATCAATCTCGAAATCGCGTACTTCAATGCCCGACACTGGTTCTGGTATCTGCCTGTCCTGCTCCTCGGCAGCATTGCAACCGTCGGCACTTTTCGCTTCGCGCATGACGATGTGCAGGTATACGCACGCATCTATGCGGCTGCAACCCTCGTACTCGCCCTCGTGCTGCTTGTCCCGTTTGTCTTGGGAATCGCAGACCGCATCGGGATGGGGAAGGGAAAGGACACGGGGTAGATTCCGCCACAGACCGGGCGGTTTCCCGATTTGCGTGCCGCCCCCGCGCCGTATACGATAGACGCGCCTCGCCGGACATGCGAGGAAGCGGGAAAAGGAAGAAACGGGTCACTGCAATGAGTACCGGTACGACTTCGCCGATCACGTCCAGCCATATCGCCCCGCCGCACGCCCGTCCGGTCGTTTCTCGCGTCAGCATCGTAATCGTGACATACAATGCGCTGCCGTTCCTCCCGCGCCTCGCCGACGCACTTACCGTGCAGACGTATCGGGAAACAGAACTCGTCATTGTGGACAGCGCATCCACCGATGGCACGGCGGCGGCGGCGGCGGCACTCTTTCCCGCCGCCTGCATCCTCGCATCGCCCGCCAATATCGGCTACGCGGCGGGAAATAATCGTGCCTTTCGTGCCTGCACCGGGGAGTACATCGCCGTGCTCAACCCCGATACCGTGCCGGAACCGGGCTGGCTGGAACCGCTCGTCGCCGCACTCGATGCGGATGCGTCGCTCGGTATCGTCACGCCGCAGATCGTCCTCGATCACGACCGTGCGACGATCAACACCTGCGGCAACGATGTGCATCTCGCCGGGTTTGCGACCTGCCGGGGGTTGAATGCCCCCGCAACCGCAACGGCGTATCGCGCTGCGGCGGATGTCGCGGCGGTCTCTGGGGCGGCATTCGTTGCTCGCCGGACGTTGCTCGAAGCCCTCGGTGGCTTCGACGAATCGTTCTTTCTGTACGTCGAGGACACCGATCTCTCGTGGCGGGCGTGGTTGCACGGTGCGCGATGCCGCTACATCCCGCAATCCGTCGTCGCACATCGCTACGCCCTCACCGTCGGGGCGGGCAAACTGTTCTATCTGGAACGCAACCGCTGGCACATGCTGCTGAAATGCTACCGCGCCCGCACACTCGTGGCATTGCTCCCCGCCCTCGTTCTCGGCGAACTCGCGGTTTGGGCATATGCTGCGCTTCACGGCCCTGCATATCTGCGCGAAAAGGCGCGGGCGTGGCGATGGCTTTCCGCGAACCGCCGCACGATCACGGCACAGCGGCGCGAAGTCCAGCGTACCCGCATCTGTGGCGATGCCGCCCTGCTCACCCATGTGATACTCGATCTGCCGCTGGTCGGCGGGCGACGCTCTCTGTTCACCGCCGCGCTCGCTGCGCCGTTCGCGCTCTGTCGCCGTCTCGCACTCGCACTGGATACACGCCGCGATGCAGAGTAAACCCGCCACACCGCTCCGTCCGCGTGCCGCCGCGCTGCTGCCGTTCGTGACGATTATGATCGCGCTCGTTGTCGTGGCGGTTGCGGTGATCCCGTCGCCGCGCGTGATGCTCCAAACGGCGGTGCTGTCTATCGCTGCCCTCGTCGGTGTCGTCGCTCTCTGGCGTATCCTCCCG
>JBBRMX010000133.1:0-9605 GCA_038230615.1 Thermomicrobiales bacterium
GTAGTTGGTGTCGGGGTCGTCGTCGCGCTGGCGATAGTGTCAGGCATCGCGGGCGGCGCGATTGTCGTGCTGTTTCTGGAGAAAGTGTTGCTGCGCGGGCAAACACCGCTCATGCGCGACGAGGACTACCATCTTCCCGGCACATCAGCCCGTATCACGAGCACGATTTTCCCCGACCACGCGGGCGAAATCACGTATACGTATGCGGGCGTGACGCGCACCGCCCCCGCCCGCAGCACCGATGGCGGCGCACTTGCCCGCAATACCGAGGTCGTCATTCTCAAGGTCGAGAACGGGACGGCATACGTTGCCACATGGGAACGTGCCCTCGACAGTGGCGAAGACCACGCACTTTCTACCCGTGAGCGTGACATCAACGGATTCGTGAAGGACTGAACGTATGTATACCGTCTACATCATCGCTGGGTTGCTCGTTGTCGCATTGATCGCCGTCTTCGGTGTGCTGGCGGGGATGTTCCAGAAAGTCGGCCCGAACGAGGCACTGATCGTCTCCGGGTTCGGTGGCACGCAAATCGTGCAGGGCGGCGGGCGCGTCGTCTATCCGCTCATCCAGACGAGCCGCCGCCTCTCGATGGAACTGATGAGTTTCGATGTCGCGCCGCAACAATCGCTCTATACCAAGCAGGGCGTCGCGCTCAATGTTGAGGCAGTGGCGCAGTTGAAGATCAAGAGCGACCCGCAGAGCATCCGTACTGCCGCCGAACAATTCCTCTCCAAACCGCAGCAAGAGCGCGAGAATCTTATCCGGCTCGTGATGGAGGGGCATCTGCGTGGCATCGTCGGCTTGCTCACCGTGGAAAGCATCGTCAAGGAGCCGGAAATGGTCTCCGCCGAGGTGCGCTCCGGCGTAGCGGACGACCTCTACAAGATGGGGCTGGAAATTATCTCGTTCACCATCCGCGACGTGCGCGACGATAACGAGTACATCGTCAATATGGGTCGCCCGGACATTGCCCGCATCCGGCGCGAAGCCGACATCGCTACTGCGGAAGCATCGCGGGATACCCAGATCAAGCAGGCACAGGCGGTGCGCGAGGCGGCAGTTGCCCGCGCCCTCTCCGATCAGGAGACGACGATTGCCCGCGCCGCCAGCGATACCAAGCAGGCAGAAGCAATGCGCGACCTGAACTTGAAGAAGGCGGAGTACGAGCAAACGGTGCGGGCGCAACAGGCGCAGACGGACAAAGCGTACGATATTCAGGCGAATATCCAGCAGCAGCGCGTCATCGCAGAGCAGATCAATATCGAGATCGTCCGCAAGCAGCGCGAAACCGAGGTACAGGTTGCCGAGATCACACGGCGCGAATCAGAATTGATCGCCACCGTGCTGCGTCCGGCGGAGATCGAACGGCAGAAGATCGAAGCCCTTGCGGGGGCGGAGCAGAGCCGGTTGCGTCTCGAAGCAGACGGTCGCGCCTCCGCCGTGCGTTCCCTCGGTCAAGCCGAAGCGGACGTGATCCGGCTGAAGGGTGAGGCAGAAGCCGAAGCGATGCAGAAGCGTGCGGATGCCTTCGCGCTCTACACGCAAGCAGCCGTGCTCGACAAACTCATCAGTGAACTGCCGGAGATCGCACGCGGCATGGCGGAAGCGATCAAGGGGATTGATTCCATGACTATCGTCTCGACGGGCGGCAACGATTCGCACGCCGCAAGCCGCGTCACGAACGAAGTCGCCACGATGGTCGCGCAGGTTCCCGCGCTCGTCGAGGCCCTCAGCGGCATTGACCTGAGCGCGTTGCTGAAATCGTTGCCCGGTCTCCAGACTGCCCCCGCCCCGAAGCGCGACGGTGTCGTGCTGAATGGCATCGGAAGCGCAAAAGAGTAGCAGGGGTATCTTCGTTCCAAGCCTCTCCTCGCTTGGGGGAGAGGCTTTTCGTATGCTGAATAGATGGTGCGATGAGAGGGCAGCGGTGCGACAATCACCATCACGGCTATGTGGCGAACGGACGGGAGGCATGAGGATGACAACAACGACACCAGAAACGGGGCGGGCGATCCGGCTCGGCATCATCGGGACGGGGCTTGCAGTAGAGCAATTGCACTGGCCCGCGCTGCGCCGCATGACGGACAAATACACGATCGCCGCCTTCGCAAATCACACACGCCCGAAGGCGGAACATTTCGCCTCGTACAGCGGTGCTTCGATGGACAATTACCATGCCGATTACCACGACCTCCTCCGGCGCGACGATGTAGACGCCGTGTTGATCTCGCTACCGATTGACTTGAACTATCCGGTGTCACGGGATGCGCTGGCGGCGGGCAAGCATGTGATCTGCGAGAAGCCCTCCGGCGTGGACGAAGCCGAGGGACGCGCCTACCTCGCCCTGACCGACCAACATCCCGACCGCGTAGTGCTGATCGCAGAAAATGTCTTCTACCGCGACGATGCGCGGCTGGCGCGGTCGCTCGTGGACGCGGGCGCAATCGGGCGCATCCATGCGCTGGCATGGCGCACGGCGAGCCAGAGCATCCCACGTGCGGGGCAATTTTCGAGTACGCTGTGGCGGCATCACCCCGCGTATCGAGGCGGGGCGCATCTCGATGGCGGCGTGCATCACATCGCGCAGATGCGGATGCTCTGCGGCGATGTGGCGCGGCTGCACGGTGCCACACAACAAGCGAACCGCACGATAGATGCGCCCTCTGATCTCCTGTTGAATATGCAGTTCGTCGGCGGTGCAATCGGCACCTACGCCGCAGTGTATCCCGACATCGCCATTCCGCCGGAGCCGAATGAGATGCGGCTCTACGGCACCGGCGGTGTCCTCGTACTGAGCAGCAACGCGAGCGAGCGGCGCGTAACGGTATATCGCCCCGATAGTTCCGCCGAGGAACACCGCTTTGTAGATATTGACGCGGGTTACTACGGCGAGTTCCTGAACTTCTACGAGGCGGTCACGCATGGCGCACCCGTCGTCGGTACTGCCGCGCAAACATTGCACAATATGCTCGTCGTCCTACGAGGGTTGGACAGCGCGGAGAGTGGGCAGGCAGTGTCACTGGAAGACGCACCGGGGGGCGTCAGCGCGGAGAGCGTCCTGCTCTGGCGTCCGTTCGGCGCGACCGGGTTGCGCGACGGGTTGCCCGGTACGCACACCGTCGAGACGCGGCAGATCGAGCAACGCTGATCTCGCACGTTTCGCCAGCAGTTGGGGGGGAACCCATGCCGCTATTCCCCCGCAACAACTGGGACTGGCGAGGCGAGGGCAGGGGGCGTCGCGGGCAGAAGCAATGTGAGCAGCGCAATCGCGGCGGTCATTGCGGCGGGAAACCAGAGTGTAAGCGTGAAGGCACGGACATATGCTGCCCCATCCCGCGCCCCATTCAGCAGCCCAAAGAAGATGATGCCAACCACCGCCACCCCGACTGCCGTCGCCACCTGCTGCATCGTCGTCAACACCCCGGATGCGCTGCCAACCTGTTCGCCGCGCACTTCAGAAAAAACGACATTGTATTGCGCCGACACGACGCACGCCTGTCCGAAACCCGTCACGACGAAGCCGGGAATCAACTCCGGCCCTTGCAACTGCACACCGATCTGCCGTGCGGTTAGCATGAGGATAATAACGCCGAGCGGGTTGATAATGCCGCCGAGCAGCAGCGTCCCCCGCCCCCCGAAACGGCGGATGAGGCGCGGCGTGACGAACGAGCCGAGGAAAAACATGACCGCCATCGGCGCGAGTGTCAGCCCCGCCCGCAGCGGCGAGACATGCAGCCCGCTCTGCAAATAGAACGCCACGAGCAGGAAGAACCCGCCCTGAAATGCGAACGAAAGTATCGTAATACAGACTCCGACAACGTACGTACGTTGTCGGAATAATGCAAGCTCAATCAACGGGGTGCCACCACGCCCCGATAGCCACTGCTCGAAACGGATAAATGCGAACAGCCCTGCTGCCGATGCCGCCAGCGAAACGAACACCCACGCAGGCCATCCGGCTTCCCGCCCAACAACGAGCGGATAGGTAAGCAGCAGCACCGTCACAGTAGCGATACCGACGCCCGCGACATCGAGCCTGCGATGTGCGCCGGATTGCGTTTCGCGGAGCAACACGGCAGCGGCGATCAGTGCAGCGATCCCGACCGGCACATTGATGAGGAAGACCGGACGCCACCCAAGCCCGAAGAGATCGCTCTTGACGAGAATACCGCCAACAACTTGCCCCACGCCCGCCGCGACCCCGATGACCGCGCTGTAGATGCTCAATGCACGCGCACGCTCTTCCCCGGCGGGGAAGGTCACTTGCAAGATTGCCAGCACCTGCGGCACCATCAGTGCGGCACTTAGCCCCTGCACGACGCGAAACGCGATCAGCAGATTTGCCGTGGGCGCAAAGCCACAGAGCGCAGACGCGACGACGAACCCCGCCATGCCGAGCATGAAGAGCCGTTTGCGCCCCGCGATGTCACCGAGCCGCCCACCCGTGATGAGCAGCACCGCATACGCCAGCGTGTACCCCGCTACGACAAACTCGATCTGCGCGACGGTTGCGCCGAGGTCGTGCTGGATCGTCGGGATGGCGACATTGACGATAAAGTTATCGAGGATGGACATAAATGTTGCGGAGAGGATAACGGCAAGCGTCCACCAGCGATGGGCATCCAGTACTGCAGGCGGCGATGACAGCGCAGATGCGGTTGCACGCATGATGCCTCACAAGGGTACGCAGCGCGACTGATTTCGGGGATGTACTTCGCAGTACGTCCGTATTCTATACGACACGGCAGGGCAAGATACTATTCCGTGATCGGCGGTGTTACACATCGTTGCGATTGCGCTGCCCACGCCAGAGCATCCAGAGATAGTAGCCACTGAGGACGGTTACGAGCAACACCCCTACCCCGACGAAGACGCGAAACCAGCCGCTCGCCCCAGAGGGGTCGAGCGTCCGCACGATGATCGAGAACCCGACGACGAACGCCGCAATCAGCAACCCGATAGTTAACCGGTTCACCATCACCTGAATGCTGTGCTGGATCGCTTCTACTTCTTCGTGGAGCTGCTGTGCGCTCTGTTCGCTCTGCCGCAGCACGCGGTCGAGGCGTAGAGGCAGATCCGCGCCAATTTCGAGCACATCGATCCCGAACCGTCGCGCACTTTCCAGCATACGCTTCGGCGAAAAGAGCAACCCGATAGCCTCCGCCCCGAACGGTTGCGCGACCGCAAGCATGTTGAAGTTCGGGTCGAGCGTCCGCGCCAGCCCCTCCGCCATCGCCAGCATCTTGAGCATCAGGGCGAGTTCGGACGGCATCTGCAAGTGATGCCGCTGCACGAGTTTGAGCATATCAGTGAGCAGGACGTTGGTGTCAATCTCGTTCAGTTGCAGCCCGTAATACTGCGCCACCACCCGCTTTACATCGCGGCGGAGGGCGGCACGGTTTGTTGTAGAGCCGGGAACAACGCCGAGGCGAAAGAGATAATCCGTGATCCGCTCGGCATCCTGCGAGATCACTGCGACGACGAGCAGCAGCAGTTGGGTGCGCGTGGTGTCGTCCAGCGTACCGACCATGCCGAAATCAATCACCCCGACGATGCCGCCGTCCATCACGAACATATTGCCGGGGTGCAAATCGGCATGAAACAGCCCGTACTCGAAGACCTCGCGCAGGACGAGTTTCGCGCTCTCAATCGCGATGGCGGGAGGGTCGTATCCCGCGGCGATGAGGGCGGGAACATTGTCAATCCGCATCCCGTGCAGCCGTTCCATCGTGATGAGATAGCCCGTCGTGTATTCCCAGCAGATCGCAGGGATATAAATGCCGGGGGAGTCGGCGAAGTTGTGCTGGAAAATCTCGGTGTTCTTCGCCTCGCGCAGATAATCCAACTCGCTCCGCAGTGTGAAACTGTATTCCTCCACGATGGCGGGCAGGTCAATCCCGGTGCGTTCGCGGAAATTGAACCGCCGCTCGACCAGCCGGGCGAGACGCATCCCGATTTCAAGATCGAGTGTTACCTGATCCCGCACGCCGGGGCGTTGCACCTTGACGACCGCGTCCACGCCCCCCGGCAATGTCACCGCATGGACTTGCCCGATGGATGCCGACGCCAGCGGCACGGGGTCAAACACGGTGAAAATCTCCGCGATGGGGTGCTTCAATTCGCGCTCGATCACGGCGATAATTTCGGCGGAAGGCGCGGGCGGGACGGCATCCTGCAATTTCGCGAGTTCGGCGGCGTATACGTCGGGGATCAAATCGGCGCGAGTGCTGAGCACCTGCCCGAATTTGATGAATGCCACACCGAGTTCCTCGATGGCGAGGCGCAATTCGGCGGGGCGAATCGGTACGGTGGAAGTCGAGCGCAACCGCCCGAAGATGCCGCGCCCACCGACCACGAAGCCGAAGCCGTGCCGCACGAGAATCCGCAACACTTCGCGGTATCGTGCGCTCGTCGTCGTTGCTGGCATGAGTCTCCTTCGATGATGTCGTACCGCATCCCGTGTGCATCATCGCCCCGACTGCCCCCGCTGGCAACACCCGGTATACTGGCGGTAACAAGGAGCATTACCCATGAATACCAAGACCCGCGCCACCATCGAAGACCTGTATCGCCTTCCCCATGACGGCAAATATGAGCTTGTGAACGGAGAATTGCATCACATGCCACCGACGAGCGGGGAGCACGGCGACATCGGCACCGAAATCGCGGTCGAGTTGCGTCTCTATCAACGACGCGGCAATGTGGGGCGTGCACTCGGCGACAATGTGGGGTACATCCTCGATACCGTCCGGCGCACCGTGCTTTCGCCAGACGCTTCCTACACATTCCCGGCGCAACTCATCTCGCAGAAATTCATCACGGGCGGGCCGTTGTTCGCAGTCGAGATTCGCTCACCCGGCGATTACGGTTCGCAGATGGACGACGAGTACGCGACGAAGCGGCAACTATACTTCGATGCAGGCACGCATGTCATCTGGAATGTCAACCCGCGTGACCGGACGGTGACGAAATACACGAGCGACCGCCCCGAATATCCGACTGTCTACGAAATGGGCGATGTTGCCGATGCGGAGCCTGCCCTCCCCGGCTGGCGCGTCGCGGTGCACGGTCTATTTCCGGCGCGGTAGCCCGTTTGGGCGGCGGGGTCTGGTATACTTCCGATACGTGCCGGGTCTGCCGGATTTGGCTGTGCGGAACGGGAGCCACCCCCCACGATGACTGCAATGACCGCAACGATTGCCCCCGCTATCGGCTATCTCGACCACGATGAACGCAACGATGCCCCGCTCCCCGTGGCACTTGTCGGGCTGGACACCATCGCGGTGCGCGACCTTGCCCCCCCCGACCCCACGCGCCCGACCTTTGCGATCCACACACTCGGTTGCAAACTGAACAGTGCAGACGCGCAGGCGATCTCGTTTGCATTGCAGGAACAGGGGTTCGCGGAGGTACCGTTCGATGCGGTAGCCGATCTGTATATTGTCAACACCTGCACGATTACGCACGTCGCGGACAAGAAGAACCGGCAGTACCTTCGCAAAGCCCGCGTGCGCGGTGGCGATACCGCGATGGTCGCCGCCATCGGGTGCTACACGAGTGTCGCGCCGGAAGATGCCGACGCGATGGGCGGAGTAGACCTTGTGCTTGGCTCCGCCGACAAAGAGCGTGTCGTTGCGGAGGCAGTCGAGCGGTTTGCGGGGCGTCTCGCGGCGGTCGGGCTGCGCGATACGCACCTCGTGCTGCCCGTGGCGGGTCGCACACGGCGCATGATCAAGATTCAGGAGGGGTGCGACGCAAACTGCACCTTCTGTATCGTGCCGCTGGCGCGGGGGCGGTCAGTCAGCGTCGCAGCGGATCGTATCTGCCGCGAAATCGCGGAAAGCGCGGCAGCAGACTATCAGGAAGTAGTATTGACGGGTACATATGTGGGCATGTTCCGTGAGGAGAGCAACGACGGCACGCGGTTGCGCTTGCCCGGTCTGCTGCGGCGCATCCTTGCGGGACCAGTTCCGCCGCGCATCCGGCTCACGAGCGTCGGCCCCGCCGAACTCACGCCGGAACTCTTGGCATTGTGGCAAGATGCGCGGCTGGCACGGCACCTCCATATGCCGATTCAGTCCGGCAGCGCAGCGGTCTTGCGGGCGATGCGCCGTCGCTATAACCCTGACCAATTCCGTCGTGCAGTCGGGCGCGTGCGCGACGCTATCCCCGAATGCTCCGTGACGACCGATGTGATCGTCGGTTTTCCGGGCGAGACGGAGGCGGATTTCGCGGAGACCCTCGCCTTCTGCCGGGAGGTTGGTTTCAGCAAAATCCATGCCTTCCCATATTCTGAGCGGGCGGGAACGGAGGCGGCAGGCATGGCGGGGCAACTACCGCCGGAGGTTAAAAAAGAGCGCATGGCGCGGTTGCTCGCGCTCTCGGACGAACTGGCGCGGGCATATCATGCGCCGTTTGTCGGGCGCACCTTGCCGGTGCTGTGGGAACACCGCGAACCGGACGGACGCTGGAGCGGGCTGACCGATAATTACCTGCGCGTCCTCGGTCCTGCGACGGGGGACTTGCGAAACCGATTTGTCTCCACACTGCTCACCGGGGCGGAATCCGCATACATGACGGGCGAATGTATCTACGCAGAGGGGCGGTAGCGAGGCATGGTCGGGCGATATACGCATCCCGCGATGGGGCGAATCTGGAGCGAACAGCACCGCGTAGACACGATGGTGCGCGTGGAGATCGCGGTATGTGAGGCGCGGGCAGAGCGCGGCGACATTCCCGCCGAGGCGATGGCGGCAATTCGTGGCGCGACCGCCGACCCCGCCCGTATCCGCGAGATCGAGCGGCGCACCGACCACGATACCACCGCCTTCCTCTGGGCAATGGGTGAGACCGTGGGCGATGCCGCGCAGTACATCCATATGGGCATGACAAGCAGCGATGTGTTGGATACCGCCCTCTCCATCCAGACGGTGGACGCCCTCGATCTCATCCTTGTGCAACTAGGCAAATTCGAGGCGGCGGTAACGCAACAGGCAGTCGCACACCGTAACACACCGATGATCGGGCGCACACACGGCGTCCATGCCGAACCGCTAACCTTCGGGTTTGTGCTGGCGGTCTGGATTGACGAGATTCGCCGCCATCGCACGCGGTTAGAGGCGGCGCGGGCGCAGATCGCCTACGGCAAGATCAGTGGCGCGGTCGGCACGCACGCGCACATCGAACCGGTCATCGAGGAACGCGCCTGTGCGCTGCTCGGTCTCACCGCTGCCCCCGTCAGCACGCAGATTTTGCAGCGTGACCGCCACGCGCAAGTCATCATGACACTGGCGTTACTCGCCACCTCGCTCGACAAGTTCGCCGTCGAGATGCGTCATCTGCAACGCACCGAGGTCCGCGAGGTCGAGGAGCCGTTCGGGGCGACCGGCGCGAAGACGCAGGAAGCGGACGACCCCGATTTGCCGCCGTCGTTGCGGGCAGCGGTGGATCAGCAGGGGTCGTCCGCAATGCCACACAAGCGTAACCCGTTCAAGAGCGAGCGCATCAGCGGTCTCGCCCGGATCATCCGTGGCTACGCGCTCACGGCGATGGAGGATGTCCCGCTCTGGCACGAGCGCGATATGTCGAACAGCGCACCGGA
>JBBRMX010000134.1:0-9598 GCA_038230615.1 Thermomicrobiales bacterium
AACGATGACCGCAACGCCGGTGCGCGTGTTGGTAGTAGACGACGAGCCGCAGATTCTCCGTGCGTTGCGGGCGGCGTTGCGCGGCAACGGCTACGATGTCCGCACGGCGGTGGACGGCGAAGATGCCCTCGACCAGATCGCCCTGCACCCGCCCGATCTCGTCATCCTCGATCTCGTCATGCCGGGAAAATCGGGGTTCGATGTAGTGCAGGAGCTGCGAAAATGGTCACAGGTTCCGGTGATCGTGCTCTCTGCACGCGGCGGGGAACGCGACAAAGTGACCGCCCTTGATCTCGGCGCGGACGATTATCTGACGAAACCCTTCGGGGTGGAAGAACTGCTCGCCCGCATTCGCGTCGCGCTGCGGCACCGCCCACAGGCGACGACTGCGGAAACGGTCGTCCGTTCCGGCGATGTGACGATAGATTTCGATCATCGCACCGTCACGCGCAACGACGAGGCGGTGCATCTGACGCCTATTGAGTGGAATATCCTTTCCGAGATGGCACAGCACGCGGGCAAAGTGCTGACGCACCGGATGCTGCTCAGCAAAGTATGGGGGCCGGAATACAGCGAGGAGGCGCAGTATCTGCGCGTCTACGTCAACCAGTTACGTCGCAAACTGGAGCAAGACTCTGCCCGCCCCCGCATCATCCGCACCGAACCGGGGGTTGGCTATCGCTTCGTCACCGACGACTAACGGCTGCGACCGGCTGACAACGAACGACTGACGCCCCACGCTTCTTTATAAAACTCTTATATCCCTTGCCCGCCCCTTTACGCGGCATTAATGGGCGCGGGCGCACACTTACTCCTGACGGGGAATCCGCCTCGACATGCGGGAGTGGTGGTGATGTACATGGTCGAGGAACTGACAGCGGCGCAAGTCCTGACGGGCGGGCGGACGGTGTTGATCGTGGAGGACGAACGACCCCTCCGCACGATCATCGGGCGCAATTTGACGCAGCGTGGGCATACGCTCATCGCGGTGGATTCGGTTGGCGATGCCATCGCAGAGATGACCCTGCGCCTGCCCGATGTGGTGCTGCTCGACATCAACCTGCCGGACGGCACCGGGTGGGAAGTATTGCGCTGGCTTCGCGCTGTGCGATGCGCCGTGCCAGTGATCGTCTATTCGGCGGTACCGCCCTCTCCGAAACGGCTCGCGGAGTTTCACCCCGCCGCCGTACTGCCGAAGCCCTTCCCGATGGATTCGCTGCTGCACTTGATCGCCACTGTCGGCACCGATGCCGCAACGATCACCGAGGGAGGGGATACCGCATGAATTACCTGCTGGTTTTCGACGACAGCGACGGCGCACGTGCTGCCCTTCATAGATTGCGTCGCGCCGCCCGACCGGGCGACATGCTGCATGTGCTGGCGACAGTACATCTTCCGGCGTCCACACCGGAAGATGTATCAGCGGGGCTGATCTGGCGACACGTCTGCCGTGCTGAGGTGCGTTTGCATCATGCCCGCGAGATCGCAGGCAATGTAACGCCCGCCGGTATTCCCGTCCGGTATGCGCGTGTACAGGGCCACCACCTCGCCGCCACGATTGCACAATGCGCCGCGACGATCACGGCGAATGTGATCTTGCTACCGGAGGCACGGACGCCGCTCAGACGATTTGTCTTTCGTACCCGGTTCCTTCCGACGCTCACGCGGCTTGCGCCGTGTGTCGTGGAAGTGATCGGGCAATTTTCTCCGGCTTCGGCAGATGTGCCGCCGCTTGTGTTTGTGCCGCGTGATATTCGCAGGGGGGCGTGAGATGCCAATTGCGTTGGTTATCGGTCTCGTGATGGTCGTGCTGGGTGTACTGGCGTTCGGGTTCGTGTTCGCAGCAGAGAGGATGTAACCGCAATGGGTGTGCCGAATATTGTGCTACTGGTGATCGCGGGACTACTCGCAGGGTTTCTGTTCTATGCCCTGATCCGGCCGGAAAACTTCTAGGAGAACAACCGATGTCCTTCAATGGGTGGCTGCAACTCTTTTTACCCGCCGTGCTGGTCTTCGTCACCGCGAAACCGCTCGGTGATTACATGTACCGGGTATACACCGGGAAGCCGACGCTGCTCGGCAAGCTGTTCGGTGCGCCGGAACGCCTCTTTTACCGCGTCATCGGCACGGACCCGCGCCGCGAAATGCGCTGGACGACCTACGCCTTCGCCTTCCTCATGTCGAATGTGATCGGCTTTCTGCTGATGTTCGCCATTCTGCTGGCGCAAGGCGTGTTGCCACTTAATCCGCAAGGATTGGCGGGGCTGACGCCGGACCTCGCATTCAACACGACGATGTCGTTTGTGACGAACACGAACTGGCAGGCGTACGGTGGCGAAACGACGCTCTCGTACTTTTCGCAGATGGCGGGCTTGACCGTGCAAAACTTCGTCTCCGCCGGTGCGGGTATGGCAATCGCGGTGGCGTTTTTCCGGGCATTCCGGCGGCGCAATACGCAGGCCATCGGCAACTACTGGGTAGACCTGACACGTAGTGTGCTCTATGTGCTGCTGCCGCTGGCCGTGTTCATCTCGCTCTTGCTCATGTCGCAGGGCGTCGTGCAGACGCTCGCCAGTTACCGCGAGACCACGAGCGCAATTGACGGAGCGAAGCAAGTGCTCGCACTCGGTCCGGCGGCATTTCAGGTGGCTATCAAGCAAGTCGGCACGAACGGCGGCGGCTTTTTCAACGTGAACTCCGCCCACCCGTTCGAGAACCCGACGCCCTTCTCGAATATCCTCGAAACATGGAGCATCCTTGCGATCTCCGCCGCGTTCCCGTTCCTGTTCGGGCGGTTTGTGCGGAAGTTCCGGCAGGGTCTGGCAATCTTTATTGCGATGGCGATCATCTATCTCGTCGGGCTTGTCGTTGTGTACCCCGCCGAGCAGGCAGCCGCACCCACCCTTGCGGACACGGGCATTTCGCAGACGCAGGGCAACATGGAGGGCAAGGAAGTCCGCTTCGGCATCGCGCCGTCCGCCGCATGGGCAGTCTCGACCACCGTCACCTCGAACGGCTCGATCAACTCGCAACACGATTCGTACTCGCCCATCGGCGGCATGATCCCGCTGTTCAATATCATGCTTGGCGAGGTGATCTTCGGCGGGGTAGGCGTGGGCATCAACGGCATGTTGATCTATGCGATCATCGCAGTCTTTATTGGCGGGCTGATGGTCGGGCGCACTCCGGAGTTTTTGGGCAAGAAAATTCAGGCATATGAGATGAAGATGGCGACGCTCTACATCTTGTTTGCCGGCTTCGGGCTACTCATTGGTGCGGCGATCTCCGCAGCCATCCCGGACGGTACCTCGACGCTGAACAATGCAGGGCCGCACGGGTTGTCGGAAATCCTCTATGCATGGTCGTCGGTGATCGGCAACAACGGCTCCGCCTTTGCAGGGATCACGGTGAACACGCCGTACTACAACACGATGCTTGGCGTCGGTCTCTGGATCGGGCGGTACCTCTCGATTCTGCCAGTACTGGCGATTGCGGGTTCGATTGTGGCGAAGAAGCGCGTACCGGAAAGCGCGGGAACGCTCCCGACGACTGGCCCGTTGTTCATCGGGCTGCTTGACGGTTCGGTACTGCTCGTGGGCGCACTGAGTTTCATCCCCGCACTCGCACTCGGTCCTATCGTGGAGCATCTGCTGCTCCGTGCAGGCAAGTTGTTCTAGGCGAACGGGGAAAGGGAGAAGAGACCAATGGCTATTGCACCGGCACCGGAAATCACGCCGGAAACCGCACCGACCAAACGCACACCCACATCGAGTGCGTGGACTTCCGATATTATTCGCGGCGCACTGATCGGCTCCGTCATCAAACTGAACCCGCGTGTGCAGGCACGCAACCCCGTGATGTTCGTCGTGGAGATCGGCGCGGTCATTACGACCGTTGTCTTCATCAAGGGGCTAATCGTCGGGAATGTCGAGAACCTCTCGTTCGTCTTCGCGATCTCCGTCTGGCTCTGGTTTACGGTGCTGTTCGCCAACTTTGCGGAAGCGATGGCGGAGGGGCGCGGCAAGGCACAGGCAGATACCCTGCGTCGTACACGCCGCGATACTACCGCCCGCCGGATCACGGTCGCAGGGAGCGATGAAATCGTCTCCGCGAGCCAGTTGCGCCGGGGAGACCGCGTGCGCGTTGTATCGGGCGACATCATCCCCGGCGATGGCGCAGTCGTCGAGGGCGTAGCATATGTCTCCGAAGCGGCAATCACGGGCGAATCCGCACCCGTGCTAAAGGAGCCGGGGACCGATGTGCGCTCGTCCGTCACAGGTGGCACACAGATCATCTCTGACTCGCTCGTGATCGAGATCACCGCGAACCCCGGCGAGACCTTCCTCGACCGGATGATCTCACTCGTCGAGGGCGCATCGCGTCAGAAGACGCCGAACGAGATCGCGCTGAATATCCTTATCTCAGGGTTGACGCTGATCTTCCTGATCGTCGTCGTAACCTTGCAGCCATTCGCAATATTTTCCGGGCAGCCAGTGAGTGTGACGGCATTGATCGCGCTCCTCGTCGCGCTCATCCCGACGACGATTGGCGCATTGCTCTCGGCGATTGGCATTGCGGGGATGGATCGCCTCGTGCAGCGCAATGTGCTGGCAACGTCGGGGCGTGCGGTGGAGGCGGCGGGCGATATTGATGTGCTGCTGCTCGACAAGACCGGCACAATCACGTATGGCAACCGTCTCGCTGCCGAGTTCATCCCTGTGGGCGGGCATAGTGTCGCAGAATTGACCGATGCCGCGCTGCGCTCGTCGCTGGCAGACGACACCCCGGAAGGCAAGAGCATCGTCGCGCTTGCGGAGGAACAGGGATACAAACCCGATATGCGCCTGCTCGACCGCGCCGAGTTCGTCCCCTTCACTGCCGAGACGCGGATGAGCGGCATCGTCCTCAATGGGCGCAGCACGATGAAGGGCGCGGTGGACGCCGTGATGCGCCGCACCGCGAACGCCCCCGCCGACTTGCAGACGGTCTCCGACCGCATTGCGGGCTTGGGCGGCACGCCCCTCGCGGTAATGGACAACGGCGTCGTGCTTGGGGTGATCTATCTCAAGGACACTATCAAGCCGAACATCCGCGAACGGTTCGAGGATATGCGCCGCATCGGTATCCGCACGATTATGATTACGGGCGATAACCCGCTGACGGCAGCAACGATTGCAAAAGAAGCGGGCGTGGATGACTTCGTTGCCGAAGCGAAGCCCGAAGACAAAATCCGTATCATCCGCGAACAACAAGCCGAGGGGCGTCTCGTCGGTATGACGGGCGACGGCACAAACGACGCTCCCGCGCTGGCGCAGGCAGATGTCGGCGTAGCGATGAATACCGGTACGGCAGCGGCGAAAGAGGCGGGGAACATGGTGGACCTCGATTCCGATCCCACCAAGATTCTCGATATTGTCGCGGTCGGCAAACAGTTGTTGATGACACGCGGCGCGTTGACAACCTTCAGCATCGCCAACGACATCGCCAAGTACTTTGCCATCTTGCCTGCGATGTTCGCCGTCACCTACCCGGAACTGAACCAGCTCAATGTGATGGGCTTGGCAACGCCGCAGAGCGCGATCTCCAGTGCGATCATCTTCAACGCGCTCGTCATCGTGGGGCTGATCCCGATTGCCTTGCGGGGCGTCAAGTACCGCCCGGAGGGTGCGGGCGTCACGCTGCGCCGCAACCTGCTCGTCTATGGCTTGGGCGGCATCATCGCCCCGTTCGCGGGGATCAAACTGATTGACGTAATTCTCACCCTGCTGCACCTCACGTAGCGGGCGGCGGCAAGTTTTGCAGAGAACGGAGAAGGACACAGATATGGTCACACCGAACGGAACAACATCCCGCAGCCCGCAACCCGCAGCCCTCGCCACTCAAGAAGACGACGACGATGCGGAGATTATGCTAGAAACACCGGGGGCGGCAGGACACCTCCGCACTGCGGTCGTAGCACTACTGATCTTTACGCTGGCACTTGGCATCGTTGCCCCGCTCGTGATGACGGGTATCGGCAAACTGACGATGCCCCGGCAGGTGGAAGGCTCGGCAATCGAGCAGAACGGGCAGGCGGTCGGCTCCTCGCTGATCGGGCAAGCGATTGACCCGAAACTCCAGCCATTCTACTTCCAGAACCGCCCCTCGGCGATTGCCAGCAGCGGCACGCCTGCGCCGTACGCGCCGGACGTGGGTTCGGCAGGCTCGAACCTGAGCCAGACGAGCCAGAAACAGCACGATGCGGTTGCAACGAATGTCGCCGGCGTGCAAGCGAGTTTCCCGAACGCGACGGAGATACCGGCGGACCTCGTGGAAGCATCCGCCAGCGGGCTTGATCCGCACATCACGCCGGAATCGGCACGATTGCAGGTCAGGGCAGTCGTAGAGAACCGACAGAAGGCGGGACAGAAAGTAACCGAAGCGGACATCCAGCAGATGGTGGCAGCGAACACCGACGGGCGTACCCTCGGCATACTCGGTCAACCGCGTGTCAATGTCCTCATGCTCAATCTCGCATTAGACGCCGCGCTGGGCAAGCCACGGGTGCCGTAACGCACGCTCATCTCCTTTCCTGAACAGGCGGGAGCGGGCAACCGGACGATAATCGTTTCCCACTCCCGTTTGGTTCACCGAGGATCGCTCGCCAAACCTTTACAGACGCGAGCGATGGTACGACAACGATGTACACACGAGAAAAGAGGTGAGACCGATGGCAGACAAGAAGAAAGATAAGAAGAAGGGCAAGAAGTAACGAACAAGCCGTCTGGCATGGGGGAAGCTACCCCGCGCTGGGCGGCTCGTTCACAGATTACAGGAAGGGCGCAGACGGACACTATGAACAATGAACCGCGTCGCCCCGACCCGGACGAACTGCTCGCCCGCATCAATGACCAGAACGATACTCTGTATCATGCCGATGCACGCGGTGATTTGCGGCTCTATCTCGGTGCCGCACCGGGAGTCGGGAAGACCTATGCAATGCTCGCGGAGGCACACCGGCTCAAGGCGCAGGGTACTGATGTCGTCGTCGGTTTCGTCGAGACCCACGCTCGCCCGCAGACCGACGCGATGGTCACGGGGTTGGAAATCATTCCCCGGCAGCAGATCGTCTACCGGGGCGTGACGGTAGAGGAGATGGATACTGATGCCATCCTTGCCCGCCATCCAGCGGTTGTGCTGGTGGACGAACTCGCGCACACGAATGCACCCGGTTCGCCCCGCACGAAGCGATACGAGGATGTGCAGATCATCCTTGCGGCGGGAATTGATGTCATCTCCACACTCAATATCCAACATCTCGAAAGCCTGCACGATGTTGTTGCGGGGATTACCGGGGTACGGCAGGCAGAGACGATCCCCGATGCCGTGCTGGACGCCGCACACGAGGTGCAACTGGTAGATGTCCCACCTGATGTGCTGCGGGAGCGGCTGCGACAGGGCAATGTCTACCCGCCGGGACGGGCACAACAGGCACTGGAAAACTTCTTTCGTACCGGCAACCTCACCGCGTTACGCGAACTCGCGCTGCGCCGCGTCGCGGAAGGTGTAGATGCCAAACTCGAATCGTATATGGATACCCACGCGATCACCGACCCATGGCGCACGACGGAGCGCATCATGGTCTGCGTGGATCATCGCCCGGTCGGGGAGCGGCTCATCCGACATGCGTGGCGGCTTGTACGCGGGCTGAAAGCGGAGTTTACCGTCGCGACTGTGGAATCGCCCGACAGCCAACGACCGGAATATCGCGCCGCCGTCGCCAAAAACCTCGAACTCGCGGAGGACCTCGGCGCGACGGTCGTGACGCTGTCAGGGCGCGATGTGGCAGAGACCCTTGCGACGTTCGCACAGGAGCAGCGCATCACGCAGATGGTAATCGGGCATCCCCAGAAAAGCCGATGGGAGGAAATGACACGCGGTAGTACCGTCAACAAGGTGTTGCGGCTCTGTCGGACTGTAGACATTCTCGTCGTCGCTGACGAGTAACAAACAAATTGCATCTTCTCTCTCTCGTGTCACAGCGCGGTATAGTACGTCCATACTACGCGCAAGAGCGAGGGCTGTGTGCATTACACAAAATGGGAGATATACCACCGATGACAACCGGACAAACGGACGAACCCCAACCGCTCGCCGAACTGAACAGCGATCTTGCAGCGGCGGAGCCGAGCGTTGCTCCTCGACCAAACAACCGTCTTGCGCCCCACATGCCCGACCTGGAATTGCACGAGAAGCGGCGCGGCACCCTGCCCGGTGATCGCGTTGTGCGCGTACTGCGGGCGCAGGATCGTGCATTCCAGCAAGTTGCGCCGGGGCGATTCGTCGCCACCGATGCGGTGAACGCACCGAAAACGGGCATCGGTCGCATTATGACCACAGGGAAGCGATTCCTGATCGGTCGCCCGATCCCGACAGCGGGCGCGGAGAACGAACGACTGACCAAAATCAAAGCACTTGCGGTGCTTTCGTCCGATGCTCTTTCATCGGTGGCATACGCGACAGAATCCACTCTGCAAATTCTCGTATTAGCCGGGGCAGTCGCATTCGGGGCGACTATCCCGATTTCGCTCGTAATTATCGGGCTGCTCATTATCGTGATGCTCTCCTACCGCCAGACGATTTACGCGTATCCAAGCGGCGGCGGCGCGTATATCGTTGCCCGCGAGAATCTCGGCACGCTCGCCGGTCTCGTGGCGGGCGCAGCCTTGCTAATTGATTACATCCTCACGGTCTCGGTCAGTATCTCTGCGGGGGTACTCGCGCTTGTGTCGGCATTCCCGTCGCTGGCAGACCAAACCGTGCCAATCGGCGTCGGGTTCATCATCCTTATCATGATCGGCAACCTGCGTGGCATCCGCGAGAGCGGCTCCATTTTTGCCATACCGACGTATGTCTTTATCATCAGCATCCTTGCACTTGTTGCCTTCGGTATCTTCCGTATCGCAACCGGCGACCCCGCCGTCACCAACGGCATCCCGCGCGAACCGCTACAGGCGGAGGAAGGGCTAGGGATTTTCCTCATCCTCCGCGCATTTGCGAGCGGGTGTACCGCCCTGACAGGCGTAGAGGCGATCTCGAACGGTATCCCCGCGTTTCGAAAGCCGGAGTCTAAGAATGCCGCCTCGACGCTCACGATCATGGTTGCGCTGCTTGCCGTCATGTTCGCGGGAACGTCAATCTTGGCGCACTCGTACGGCTTGGTTCCCCGCGCAGATGAATCGTTGATTTCTCAGATGGCAGCGCAAGTCTTCGGCGGGCGCGGCATCCCGTATTTCGTCATTCAGATGGCGACTGCGCTGATCCTTGTGCTGGCGGCGAACACAAGTTTTGCGGACTTTCCCCGCCTCGGCAGCATTCTTGCGCGGGACGGATTCTTGCCGCGACAATTCCAGTTCCGGGGTGACCGGCTGGCATTTACCACCGGCATCGTCGCGCTGACCGTGCTCAGTTCAGTGTTATATGTCGCGTTCAAGGGACAGACCGAACTGCTGATCCCACTTTACGCGGTCGGCGTTTTCGTATCGTTCACGCTCTCACAGGCGGGCATGGTGCGCCACTGGCGCAAGACACCGGGCAACAACACCCGCAGCCTTATCAT
>JBBRMX010000135.1:0-9573 GCA_038230615.1 Thermomicrobiales bacterium
ACGAGCCAGATCGTCACTACCGTGAGGGTGAAGCCGAGCGCGAGTTGCAGCGTCAGCGCGGTACCGACATACGATTGGTCGGCGCGTTCGGTGACGACGGTGGAGAACTGCGCGGAATCTGCCACCACCGCTACCCCCCAGACGAGACCGAGCGCGACCACCGCCGGGAACGGTGCGGCGAAAACCACGCCCGCCAGCACCGCGCAGCATCCCGATACCGCCATCGCGGTGGCAGTCGTGCGCTCCCTGCCCACGCGATCCCCCAAAATCCCGCCGAGCCAGCACCCGATTGCTCCCGCTCCGATGACTGCGAAGGTGGCGAGAGCAGCAGTACGGCGGTGACTACCGCCTGCGGGGTCGGAGCGGGCGAGGCTGTCGGTTGCGTACGCCAGCCACCATGCCCACATCGCGTATAACTCCCACATATGCCCGAAGTAGCCGAGCGAGGCGAGACGCACCCCGCGATTGCGGAAGATCTGCCCCGCCTGCCGGGGATTGAAAGGAGCACGGGAGAACGGAAACGGGCCATCGTGCATCGTGATCGCAGCGAGCAGTGCGCCCGCCAGCGTCAACGCGGAGGTGGCGAGGATGACCCCGCGCCACGCGACGCCGCCCGCACCATTGACGAGGTGTGGGAGCGCGGAACCGAGCGTCAGCCCGCCGACCATCACGCCGAGTGCCGTACCGCGCCCCCGCCGGAACCATGTACTAAGGATTTTCAATCCGACCGGGTAGACCCCTGCGAGGAAAAACCCCGTCAGGAAGCGCAGCGCAATCGCGGGCGCGGGGCTGTGCACCCCCGCAATGCACGCATTGACGAGCGCAGCCCCGCACGCCGCCGCGACGAAGATGCGCTTTGGCGGCAGCACATCCGCAAGAGTCAAGGCAGCCGAGAGCACCGCCCCTGCCACAAAGCCTACCTGTACCGCAATCGTCAGCAGCGAGGCGGCGTTCGTGGTCAGCGTCCACTCACCGCGTACTTGTGGCACGACTGCCGACGCCGAAAACCATGTAGTCATCGCCAGCATCGTCGAGAGCGCGACGACCACGAGCGCACGCCATCGCCCCGCCGGGAGCGCGTCGGCATCCAGCGAGGCGGCAACCGGAGACGCGATCAGACGAGCCAACGGTCGTACCATGCCCGCACGCGTCGCAGGATGTCGCGCTGGTGGTTGCGCTCCCGCACGCCATGTGGTTCACGCGGATACGTCACAACGTCTACAGGCGTTTCGTTCTCGCGCAGTGCCAGCGCGAACCCCGTCGCCTGCGAGACCGGCACGCGAGCGTCGTTCTTGCCGTGTAGGATCAGCAGCGGCGTGTGGGCATTCTTCGCATATGAGATGGGCGAAATCCGTGCCGCATTGGACGGTCCCGCGCCGTCCCACGGGCGGTCGCCCCCAAGCACCGCTTCGAAGGTCGGCAGGTCGCTCGTCATCGTCAACATGCCCCAGTCCGAGACGCCTGCGCCCATGACGCCCGCCTTGAAGCGTCCGGTCTGCGTCACCGCCCACGCCGTCATGAAACCGCCCTGCGACCATCCGCCGATGCCGAGTTTGTCCGCGTCCGCGATGCCGCGTGCGATCGCGGCATCCACCATGCTCTGCACATCGGTCCAGTCGCCGTCACCGACATGCCCGCGTGCGGCGGCGGCAAACGCATTGCCATGCCCCACGCCGCCGCGATAATTCGGCATCAGGATCGCGTAGCCGTGCGTCGCCAGCCACTGCGCCCAGTTCAGTGGGCGTAGATTCCAGCCGTTGGACGACCGACCGTACGGCCCGCCGTGGACAAGTACAACCGTCGGCAACGGGCGGTCGTGCGGCGCGTCCGGCGGGCGAATGAGGATGCCATCGAGCGCGAGACCGTCCGGCGCGTGCCAGAAGAACGGCTCCTGCGTACCGAACCGGACATCGCGCAGCGCGGCGTGATGGTCGCTGACGCGATGCAGATGATCGGGCGCACCAACCCAGAGTTCGGGCGGCACATCGCCGCTGCTACGGACAAGGGCGAGGACCGGCGCGGCGGCGTGCGGCGGCATCGCTACCGCGAATGCGCCGAGATCGCCCGTTGGGTGCGCGGCAAAGAGCACGGGCAGACCGCTCGGTGTATTCAGATTGACGAGTTCGGTCGTCAGCCCCGTAGCGACGGAGACGGTAAGGCGCGGTTGTCCCGTAACGCCCTGCAACCCCGTCACGCAGATGCCCGCGTCTACATCCGGTCCGAAGATTGCCGGATCGCCGCCGTCTGCCGGGACAGACCAGACAGTGTTCGAGCATTGCGGTATCGCCTCGAACGGCCCGACCCACGCCAGTAGGTCGCCGACCGCCTCGGAGGTTGTCCAGACGAGATCGCGGGCATTCGCGGTGTCGCAGATGTGGTGCGGCTCCGCATCGCCCGCCGCGGCGATAGTCCATATCCCAATCTGTCGCCTGCCGGAATCGAGTTCGGGTGTCGCACGGGCGAGGAAGGCGATACGCAAGCCGTCCGGCGACCATGCCATATCGGTGACATGGCGGTCTCCTGTCCGCAGAGGCGTTGCGGCGCGTGTGGCAACATCGAGCAGGTACAGGCGGTGGTATCGCCAGTGTTCGCCGTAGACCTCGGCATCGTCGCGCTCTCGCGTGCGGCGTTCGTCGTCATCGGTCGGGTCGTCGGACGCGATGAGGACGATGCGCGAACCGTCCGGTGACCACGCAAACCCCGCGATACTTTTCCGGCGGGCGTATACCAGCGTTGGCTCGCCCCCGGCGGCAGGGATCGTATACAGCGCGAGCGTGCCACGCACCGCGCGGTCGGAAAGAAACGCCAGCAGTGCGCCGTCCGGCGACCAGCGCGGGTGATTCTCCTCACAATTGCCGTACGTCCATTGCCGCGCCATAGCAGTGCCATCGGTCGGGGCGATCCAGATGTTCGATTCGGAATGGTCGCCTTCCTGCCCGTACGATGCGGCGACATATGCCACCCGCGACCCGTCCGGCGCGAGATGCGGGTCGGTGGGCGCAGCGAGAGAGACGATGAGATCTGCCGTCAGTGTGTCGCTCATGCGCCCTCCGCTTTGGGCGCGATCACATCGAGGCGTGCGCCCGCAGTCTTCGCAGGGTCGAGCAGCGTGCTCTCCTGCGTGCTGGGATCTACCGTGAGGCACGCGCTGTACGGGCCGTCGCCCCGCGCCGCGATCTGGGCGGCGAGCGGGCTGGCTGCGTCGTCTGGCTGTACGAGTTCAATCGCACTCTGCCCCGTGAGGAAGGTGACGGACATACCACCGAGAGTGTCGTTCTGTTTCTGAATAATCGGCGCGGTGTCGAGTAGTGCGCTGTATCGCTGCGTTGCCGCTGCGAGGTCCGCAACCGCGATGGTGATGCTCAATACGCCCGTGATGTGATTGTGATGCTCGGCATCCGTGCCGCTGGCGACCCGCAAGCCGCGCGGCGTTACATCCTCGATAACGAACGGCACGAGACCCGCAGGGTCCACGCTTGCACTGCGCCACTGCAACTCCACACCGTCCGGTCGGCGGCGTGCGCCATCCATCAGACGATAGGGCAGCCCTGCCGCCGTGAGCCGCGCCACATCTGCCACGAGATCGGTGCTGCCCATCGCAAAGTCCACCAGACCGCCCCCGGCGGCGATGAAGCGATGCCAGCGGTGCTGCGTCGCGTTCGGATCGGCAAACGCGATCAGTTCGAGATACGTCCCGTCCCCGAAGGCGATGAGGGCATTGTGCGTGCCGCCGGGATGCTCCCCGCCACGCAGCACGGTGAACCCAAGTGACTGGTACTCTCCCATCGCCCGCTCGAGGTCGGGCGCGAGGATTACGAGATGGTCAATTCCGGTCAGCATCGCCGTTGCCCCTTTCGTCTGCGTCAGTATCGGTATCGGTTCGTTGCGTCAGGGTATCACCCCGTGCCGCAATCGTGAACTGCCGTGTGGTGCGAGGGAAGCATATCGCCCGCATTGCCGCCGTGGAATATGCGCTGTCGCAGCCTTCGCACACGCCCGCTCTCGATACGGAACGCCTCGACACGATGGAACGGGCAATCCTACGTGTATGGTAACGGTGCAGGCGGTGCCAGTTACACACGGCACGGTGAATCTTTGGAAGACGGCACGTGTGTTCTCCGTTTCCCGCCCCACATTGGACGAACGTACGCAGAATCGGTACTATTGACGACTAACGACGGATAGGAGTTGGACGCGGAGGAGAAGGGGCAGAAAATGAGTGAGACGACAACAGCGCGGGCAAGCCACCCATTTCTGACGCGGGTGCGTGACCGCTCACGCGGGCCGGTGCTGTTCGATGGGGCAACGGGGACATGGTTGCACACCCACGGCGATGAACCGATGGACGGGTGCTTCCTCGCGCTCAACCGCTCCCGCCCCGAACTGGTCTCCGCGATGCACCGTGACTACATCGCCGTGGGCGCGGAGGCGATCAAAACCAATACATTCATGGGCAACCGTTTTCAGCTCGAGATGCACGGCTACGGTGACGAGGTGCGCGACCTGAACAAGCGTGCCACGCGCCTCGCCCGTGACGCCCGCGAGATTAGCGGGGCAACGGTCTGGGTGGCGGGCAGTGTCGGACCGACCGGGCGGCTGCTTGCACCTATCGGTACGACGACCGTCGCGGAGATTCGTGCCGCCTTCCGCGAACAGATCGAAGCATTGATCGAGGGCAGCGGGCGATGGAGCGGCGCGGGCGTGGATGTCCTGCTGCTCGAAACCTTCTCGTCGCTGGCGGAAATCCGCGAGGCAATCCTTGCGGCGCGGGAAGTGTGCGACCTGCCGATTATCGCCTCGATGACCTTTGCGGAGGACGACCGCACCCCCGTGGGACACGCCCCGCGTGATGTGGCGCGGGAGTTGACCCGTCTCGGTGCGGATGTGATCGGCGTAAACTGTTCGGTCGGACCGCAGAATGTCACCCGCGTCGCCCTTGCAATGCAGGAGGAGACTGACCTGCCCATCAGCGCGATGCCGAATGCGGGCTGGCCCGCCAACCTGCGCGGGCGCATCGTCTATGCATCGTCACCTGCATATTTCGCGCTCCATGCACGGCAGGCGGCAGAAGGCGGCGTGCGTGTACTCGGCGGGTGTTGCGGCACAGAGCCGTCACATATCGGCGCAATGCGCGAGGCACTGGATGCTCTGCTCGCGCTCGATCCCGACGCCGTGAAACAGCCGTCCGGCATCGCCATCACCGCGACGCCGCGCCCCGAAGCAGAAGATCACGGCAACACAACCGAGATGGGCAGCGAGTTTGGGCGCAAACTGGCGCGGGGCGAGTTCGTCACCACCGTAGAAGTCGCCCCGCCACGCGGTCTGAACCCCGCGAAAGTGCTTGCCGGGGCGCAACTGCTCAAAGACGCGGGCGTTGATGCAGTGGATGTGACCGACAGTGCACGCGCGCGCCTTGCGATGTCGCCTATCGCCACCTGTGCGCTTATTCAGAGCCGTGTCGGTATCGAGACTATCGTGCATCTGACGACGCGAGACCGCTCCTTGATGGGCTTGCAGGCGGACTTGCTCGGCGCACACGCGATCGGGCTGCGAAATATTCTCGCGCTCACTGGCGATCCGCCGAGCCTCGGTAATTACCCGAACAGTACTGCCGTGTACGATGTAGATTCGTCCGGGCTGATCGGCATTTTGCGGCGCATGAATGCGGGCGAGGACATCGGCGGTAATCCCATCGGTGCGCCCGCCGGGTTCACTATCGCGTGTGGTGTGGACCCGACGCGGGACGACCTGCATCACGAAGCCGAGCGGCTGCGGCGCAAGATCGAAGCGGGGGCGCATTTCGCCATGATCCAGCCCATCTTCGCGGTGGAGCGGTGGCTGCAATTCCTCGATGTATACGGCCCGATCCCGGTGCCGGTGTTGTTCGGCATCCTGCCGCTCCAAAACAGCCGCCACGCGGAATTCTTGCACAACGAAGTGCCGGGAATCGTGCTAACCGACGCAGTCCGCGCACAGATGGCGGCGGCGGGCAACGACGGGCGGCATGTCGGTATCGCTCTCGCGCAGGAATTGCTTGTCGCTGCCCGTCCCTATGTGCAGGGCGTCTACTTAATGCCCGCGTTTGGTCGTTATGAGCAAGCCGCCGAAATCCTCTCGGTTTTGGGCGAACGACACGCTGCCGCGTAAGACAACGCACACGGCGCAACAGTGCAGGCATCATAGGTATATAACGAATTACTTTGACACAGCGCGTATACTGACGATAGGTGGGGGCGGGTATGGTGCCGATGTACTGCGGATCAGTACGCGGCGAATGGAGGGGGGCGATATGCGGTCTTTTGGACAGTTCCGGCGGTACGGGCGTATGGGCGTGGGGGCGATGATCGCGCTTCTGATCGCGGGGCTTCTGAGCACACAGTTTGCGACACCGGTATCGGCAGATGCGTCGGTCACTATCCTCAACTTCAAATTCGATCCCACGCCGCTGACGGTCACGGTCGGGAGCACCGTGACTTGGACGAACCTCGATACCGCGCCGCACAGCGCGACGAGCGACAAAGCGGGCGTCTTCGATACCGGGCTGTTGCAGAAGGGGCAATCCGGCAAGATCACATTCAAGGAAGTCGGCACCTTTACGTATTTCTGCACTGTCCATCCGAATATGCACGGTTCGGTGATTGTCGTGCCAGTTGACAGCACGACCACAACAACCACAACCGCGACGAGCACGGCGGTTACATCGCCCGCGACGGTCGCTCCGCCGCCGACGGTTGCACTGCCGCCCGCGCCGACCGCCGCTCCTGCCGCGACACTGGCACCGACGCGCCAGCCTTTCGCCCCGCGCCGGTTGGGTGACGGATAACGCGTACGAGAATACATACACGCACAAACGGGAGTGGCACATCGCCGCTCCCGTTTGTGCGTATAGGGAGATCGTGTCAGTGCGTCGGTTGCCGCCCATAGCGCACGAAAGACCACGCGGCGGCACCAAAAAGCAATACCGAGGCAATGAGAAAGACGGCAGGCAGCGATACTGCATCCGCGACCCACCCGAACGCGACCCCCGCGATGGCGATGCCGAGTTCTGAGATGCCTGTGAAGGTCGCCAACGCCGCGCCGCGCCGCGCCGGTGGCACGAGATCCACCGCCAGCGCATTGAGTTCGGGTAGCGTCAGGGCGATAGAGCCGCCCCAGATCAGCCCCGCGATGGCGAACGCGACATAATTCGGGAACAACACGAGAATGCCGAGTGCCGCGCCCATCCCGACAACGCCGGGAATGACGACGCGCCACCGCCCGTACCGGTCCGACCACCGCCCACCGATGGCGCGGATGAAGAAGAAACCGACCGCGTCCAGCGTGTAATAAAACCCCGCCCCCGCCATGCCACGCCCGTCCATCAGCGTCACGATAAACGCGAAAATCATCCCAATTGCTAGCGAGACGGCAAATCCCGGTACCGCAGCGGGGAGCACGCGCCATTCCAGCAGCGATCCGCGCACGGCATCCGCCGCATGGACGGTCGGGGGCGTCGAGCGCAATGGGAGCAGCAGCACGATACACAGCAGGGCAGCCACCGCCGAGAGCGCGAAGGTGAGCGTGTACGATACCTGCCCACCCAGAAACAGCCCCGCCTGTGGCCCGATGGCGATGGCGACAGTCGAGGCGACATTGAACAGCCCGATAGCCTCGCCCCGACGGGCGGGCGGTGTGAGATCGGAAACCATCACGGGGCCGCCCGTGACGAAGATCGCGCTCGCTACCCCCTGCACGAGTCGCACCGCGACCAGCACCGGCAGCGCAGCGAGCGCGTATAGCGGCGAGGTAAGCATCAATATTGCCCCGATGAGGAGCAACGGCAGCAATGTGCCGCGATCCATCGCCGCACCGAGCAGCGGGCGCGGGAGAATCGCGCTCACCGACAAGATGCCAACCACCAGCCCAATCACCCCATTGGAGTACCCGCGATTGAGCAAATATTGCGGTACCGCCGCTTGCAGGAGGAAAATACTGAGGAAAAATGCGACCGTCGCCGCCAGAAAGAGCAGGAAGCGCGGTGACGAGAGCGTGGGGCGTGTCTGCGCCGCAGGTATTGCTGATATATCGAGGGTGGGGGCGGTACGCGGCTCTCGTTCCATGGTGCAGAGTGTATCATGCACCCTGCCCTGCGATGTGAGCAGGTCGTGAAGGATTTCACCGTGGCTCTTATGCATCTGTCCGGTACAATACATATATCTGGACAGTGATGCGCGAGATGCCGCACCGTTTCTGTACGAGTGCGGGGAAAGGGTGGGCACGGTGGAGTTTGAGCGTCATCACATGGTGGAAGTGAACGGGGTATCGCTGCATGTTGTGGAGGCGGGCAGCCCGAAGGGACAACCAGTCGTCTGGCTGCACGGTATCTGGGATCGTTGGATGCTCTGGGAGGAGGTGGCGAAGCGGCTTCCTGCCCACCATTTCCTTGTAGAGTTGCGCGGGCATGGCGAAAGCAGCAAGCCGGACGGCGCGGAACACTACCGCTATGCAGACTACGCCGCCGATATCGTCGCGCTGCTCGACGCGCTCGATCTCTCATCCGTCGCGCTCGTCGGGTTCTCGCTCGGCGCAGTGACGGCAACGTTCGTCGCAGCGCAATCGGCGCGGGTCGTACGGGTAGTGATCGTAGACCCGCCCTATGCTGACCACGCCGAACCCGTCCCGATGTTTGCGGACTTGCGCGAGTTCAAACATCTCGGCACCGAAGAACTGGTCAATTTTCTCTCGTTCATGCGCTCCGAGCGCGGCGACCGCGAATGGCGGCGCGAAGCCTCGTGGTTGCAGGCGACTGCCGACGGGCCGTTCGATGCCTTCATCGCGGGCGAACAGGGCGAACAGGAGTTGGAGCGCGTCCTGCCGCAGATCAAGAAACCCGTGCTGCTCATGCAGGCGGATCCGACCAACGGCGGCGCACTCTCCAACGCGATGGCGACGCGGGCGACGCAATTGCTCCCCGCCGTGCGGCTGGCGCGGTTCCCCGGCAGCGGTCACAACATCATGCATGATCAGCGTGATGCGTTCCTCGCCTCTGTGCGACCCTTTCTGTTGCCTGCAAAGGATACGAAAGAGGCAAAAGAGTAACGTACGCCCGCGACAGACGCGACACCGCACGCCTGACCAAACATCGTGGCAGAACGGTGACAACGCCGATCAACTCCGCGCCGGCACACAAGAACTGCACGATCTCGCGGAGCGCGAACAGATTGCCCTCGTTGTCTTCGTTCACGATGACCAGTAGTGGCGAACCCGCAGGAAAGCCCCGGATTCCTACACATAGTGCGCTGGATAGACAGGAGAAATGCCCGTGGATATCGAATCGCTCATCACCGCCGCGCTCGACCGCCCGATACCGGTGCAGTTACAGGAGTTCATCGGCACGCACGAAGTTGGCGGTACGACTGCCAGCAGCCTGCTCGCACACCCCGCCGATAAAGGGCGCGGCGTGCGTGTGCTTGGCTACGACCCCGATCTGCCGGGGCAGGATATCGGCATCGAGATCGCTGTTGCGGAGGACGATGCAACATCCGAAAGCACCGCTCCGCTCGAACAGGGCGTGCTCGATGCCCTCAACCTGCT